>JAQGMU010000202.1 GCA_028292195.1 Ramlibacter sp.
GACGCCGCCGTTGCGGCCGCCCTCGACGCGGCGGGCGCCGAGCGCATGGCGGCCAGCGCAACCGGCTGGACCTCGGTGGCCTGCACCACGCCTCCGGGCTGCGCTTTCTGCACCCCGGCGACGATCACGCGGTCGCCTTCCTCGAGGCCGCTTTCGACGATCCACTGGTTGCCACGGGTGCCGGCGAGCGAGAGCTTCCGCGCCGCGACCTTGCCGTCCGGGCCGACCACCAGCGCGGTCGCCTGTCCCTGCGGATCGTGCGAGACCGCGACTTGCGGCACGAGCATGGCGTCGTCCGCCACGCCCTGCTGGATGCGTGCGCGCACGAACATCCCGGGCAGCAGCACGAATTTCGGGTTCGGAAAGATCGCACGAACCGTCACCGAGCCCGTGCCTATGTTGACGCTGATGTCGGTGAACTGCAGGTGGCCCGGCAACGGATACTCCGTGCCGTCTTCCAGGAACAGCGTGACGCTGGCCTGGCCGGGTCCGTCCACCTTCAGCCTGCCGCTGGCGATGTCGCGGCGAAGCTGCAGGCCCGCAACGCTGGACTCGGTGAGGTCGACGTAGATCGGGTCGATCTGCTGGACGGTCGTCATGAGGGTCGCGGCGGCGGCCTGCACGTAGGCGCCTTCCGTGATCATCGACAGGCCGGTCCGGCCGGTGATCGGCGACAGCACGTTGGTGTAGCCCAGGTTGATCTGGGCCGTCTCCACCGCTGCCTTCCCGGTGGCCACGTCGGCGACCGCCATGTCGCGTGCCGCAACGGCGTTGTCGTAGTCCTGCTTGCTGACGGCGTTGATGGGGACCAGCAGCTTGTAGCGCTCGACCACCGCAGCCGCCGCCACGACCGCGGCCTGGGCTTTCTGCAGCATGGCCTTCGCCATGTCCAGCGCGGCGACGTAGGGTGCGGGATCGATCAGGTAGAGCGGCTGCCCCAGCTTCACGTCGCTGCCTTCCTGGAACTTGCGCTTCAGCACGATGCCGTCGACCCGCGCACGCACCTGCGCCGTGAAGTATGCGGTGGTCCGGCCGGGCAGCTCTATGGTGATCGGCACGCTTTCGCGGTGCACGCTGACCACGGAGACCGCCGGCGGCGCGGCCGCGGGTGGCGGCTTCGCCGGCCCGCACGCCTGGAGGACCAGGGCGGCCGAGACGGCGGCGAGCCCGGTGCGAAGTGAAGACGTGCGATCCATGTGCATTCCGTTACCCATTCGGTGGTCTTGGTAATGGACGTGAGGATCGCAACACCGTGCGTCATCCGCGTTGCACTTTGTCGGGCTTTCATCGCAGCTGTAACCCGGCTGGCCCGTGCCGGGCTGGCCGGCCCGCGCCAGCCCGCGCGGCGCTCAGCTCACGCGCGCGCGAACACGGCGCTGACCTTGCGGCCACCGGCGACCTGGCAGTCACCCTGGCCGCCGCCGCCCATTCCGGACATCGGGTCGTTGAGCTGGAACCGGCACCGCATCTGCTGGCCATTCGCGCCCTTCAGGTCGGCCAGGACCTTGCCCGAGTAGCTCGTGACGAACGCGTCGTCGGAAAGCCCCCACACGCTCCACCCGCCCCAGTCGCTCCAGCCGGGAGCCAGGCCATCCCACATCGGCCCCATGGCGTCCACGTGGGTCTCGTGGGTCACCTGCAGGAAGGGCCCCGAGAATTGCGCATTCGCGTCGACCGTCGCCGACATCGTTCCCGTGATGCCGCCGTCCTTGCTGGTCCACGAGAACGCCACCGGCTGGTTGCCGGGGGACTCCGACCCCATTCCCGTGCCCATCGTCGTGCAGGCCATCAGGGTCGCCGCCGCAGCGGCCGCTGCGGCCAGGCCGGCCGCGCGCCGGGTCGCCAGTATCCAGGTCAAGTTCATTGCATTGCTCCAGGTTGAGGGGGGATTCCCGGGGTACCGCACCCCGGGATGGCGGGAGGTTCCCACGTGCAAATTTCCGCCGGACTGCAGCGGCACGGATGCAAGGTGACACCTGAAGCCGCCGCCGTATCCGGCAGGCCCGCGACGAGGAACACGCAGGCCGTGCAGGCGAACGTGAGGTCGGTGAATCGAACAGCGATCATCCGATCACCAGCGAATCCGGGCCGGTGAAGCGGTGATCGGGAATCACCAGGTTCACCGGCGCCGGCACGTTCCTGACCACGCGGCCGGCCAGGTCGAACACGGAGCCGTGGCAGGGGCAGACGTAGCCGTCCGGCGCGCGCAACTGCGCATCGAGCGCGGCATCGCCGAGGCGCAGCGTCGGCGAGCAGCCCAGGTGGGTGCAGATTCCGATGCACACGAACAGGTCCGGCCGGACCGAGCGCGTGGCGTTGGCGCAGCCGGCCGGCTGCTGCGACCGCCTGGACAGCGGATCGGCGAGACCGGGATTGGTTTGCAGCAGCGCCGCCACTTCCGCCGGCGTGCGCCGCATGATCCATACGGGCTGGCCGCGCCAGGCCACCGTGCGCATCTCGCCCGGGTTCAGCAGCGAGACGTCGACCTCCACCGGCGCCGCCGCCGCCAGCACTCCCGCCGACGGCTCGAGACTGGCCACGAAGGGCACGGCGGCAGTCACGATGCCCGCGCCGCCGACGACGGCGGCGGCGATCAGCAGGGCGCGCTTCTCGAGGTCAGGCGCGGGCGCGGAAGTAATCGGTGGCGGAGTGTCCATGCTGCATGGTCCACTCGTCTCGCGCCGACGTGATTGCGTTGCGCCGGCGCGAAGTTTCGTCCGTCACCGGCGCGCACCGGCAATCCCTTGCGCCCTCAGCGCCCGTGGCCGCCGCCGCCGCCGCCGCCGCCTCCATGGCCGCCTTCATGGCCGCCGCCGGCGAAACCGCCCCCGAATCCGTGGCCGCCGGCCTCGTGCATTTCATTGCCGCCGAAGTGCGCCATCTGGCCGGCATGAAACACCGGATCGTGCGGCTCGCCGTGGATCGGCACCGGACCGCGGTAGCCGTGGTGGCCATCGAAATGGTTGTCCACCCGGCCGCGGAAAGGATCGCCACCGTGGAACCACGGGCCGACGCCGATGAAGGCGCCGTCGAGAAACCACTCCGGTCCGTAGTAGCCGGAGGGGGCGCAGGAGTAGGGAGCGTAGTCGTAGAACCCGTAGGGACAGTCGGGCTCGGGCCCGATGTTGACGTTGACCTGGGCCTGGGCCTGGGACGCGAGCCCGGCCAGGCAGAGGCCGGCGAGGGCCGCCAGGGTAAGGTGTTTGATGGCTTTCATGCGTACTCCTTGAGGTTGAGGGATGGCTGGATCAGTGGTATTCAGCCGAGGGATCGACCTTGCCCTTGAACACGGCATAGGTCACGACGGTGTAGAGAAGGGTCAGGGGCAGCACGAACGCGCCCGCGCCCCAGAAGAAGAACCGCAGGCTGCTCTCGGGTGCCGCGGCCTGCGCGATGGTGATGGAGAAGGGCACCATGTACGGCAGGAAGGAAGCAGCGAGGGTGGCGAAGGCCGCGATGAAGGTGACCAGCGCCGCGGCAAAGGGCCACCCGTCCCGCCGCCGCCGCATGCCGGCCAGCATGACGGCGCCGGCCAGCAGCCCGATGGTGGGGAACACGACCAGCCACGGCCGGTCGACCCAGCGCTGCATCACCTGCAGCTTCATGCCGAGCGCATACCAGAAGGCGCAAGCCAGGAAGGCGAGCACGCCGACCAGCAGCCCCGGCAGGAGCCGATAGCACCGGTCGCGGAACTCTCCCTGCGCCTTGAGCACCAGCCAGCTCGCGCCCAGCAGCGTGTAGCCGAAACACAGGCCGACACCGCACAGGATGGCGAACGGCGTCAGCCAGTCCAGCGTGCCCGCGCCCGCGTAGCGTCCATCGGCCCCCACGGGCAGCCCATGGACCAGCGCGCCGATGGTGGCTCCCTGCACGAACGTGGCGACGAACGAGCCGCCGGCGAATCCCAGGTCCCAGACGCGGCGCATGAACGGCCCCGCGCCGTGGCGGAATTCGAACGCGACCCCCCGCAGGATGAGCGCGCCCAGCATCAGGCACAGCGGCAGGTAGAAAGCCGACAGCAGGAGCGCATAGACGTCCGGGAATGCGGCAAACAGGGTCGCGCCCGCCAGCACCAGCCAGGTTTCGTTGCCGTCCCAGGTCGGCGCGATCGTCGCCTGCATCAGGCGGCGCTCCTGCTCGTCGCGGGCGAACCCGAACAGGATGCCCACGCCCAGGTCGAAGCCGTCCAGCAGCACATAGAGCAGCAGGGACAGCGCCAGGGCCGCGGCCCAGAAGTTGGCGAGTGTCATGATGGCTCCCCTTCCAGCAGCGCCAGCGGCCGGCGCGGGTTGTGCAGTGCGGCGGATGCCGGCGCCGGCAGCGGGCCGCGCCTGAGCATCGTGCAGATATAGGCCGAGCCCGCCGTGAAGATCAGCACGTAGATGCCGCCGAACATCAGCAGCGTGAACGCCACGTCGCGCGGCGTGAGGAAGGGCGTGACCGCGTCCGCGGTGCGCATCGCTCCGTAGACGACCCAGGGTTGCCGGCCCACTTCGGCCGTGAACCAGCCCGCCAGCGTGGCGACCCAGCCGATCGGAAAGCAGAGGAAGCTGGCCCAAAGCAGGCCTCGGTGCGCCTCCAGCCGGCCACGGAGCGCCAGCCACGAACCCCACCAGGCCAGCGCCAGCATGAGGATCCCCGCGCCGACCATGATCCGGAAGGCGAAGAACGGGACCAGCACGGGCGGCCAGTCGGCGCGCGGAATGCCGTTGAGCCCGGTCTCGGCCGCGGTGAGCTGGTCGGAGTCGATCAGGCTGCCCAGGGGCGCGGGCAGCGTCACTGCATACCGGTTGCGCCGGTTGGCGACATCGGGCCAGGCGAACAGCACCTCGGAGGCCGGTTGCTCGTTGTCCCAGCGCGCCTCGATCGCGGCCATCTTGGAGGGCTGGTACCGGTTGACATACTCGCCGCAGAGGTGGCCGAACAGGAGCTGCGCCGGCACCAGCACGGCGGCGAGGCCCAGCCCCATGTGCAGCATGACGCGGGCTTGCGCGCGGTGCCGCCGGCCCAGCGTGTACCAGGCCCCGATGGCGGCGCCGAAGAAGGCCGACGTCACATAGGAAGCGAGCAGCATGTGCGTGAATCGCACCCAGCCCACGGGACTGAAGAGGATGTCCGCCCAGCTGTCAGGCACGAAGATGCCGTCCGACCCCATGTGGCTGCCGATCGGTGCCTGCATCCAGCTGTTGTTGACCATGATCCAGAAGGCCGACAGCGTGGTCCCGAGCGCCACCATGGCGCAAGCGAACAGGTAGAACCGGCGCGGCACGCGCTTGCGGCCGAACAGCAGCACGCCGAAGAAGGCCGCTTCGAGCGCGAACGCCGTGAAGCTCTCGTAGGCGAGCAGCGGCCCCTGGATCGGTCCGGTGCGGCGCGCAAGCTCGCTCCAGTTGGTGCCGAACTCGAACGCCAGGACGACGCCCGACACCACGCCCAGCCCGAAGGCGACCGCGAAGATGCGCAGCCAGAAATCGAACACCCGCCGGTAGACGCGGTTTCCGGTCCGGAGGTACAGCGCCTCCAGCAGGGCCAGCCAGGCCGCGAGGCCGACCGTGAACGTGGGAAAGATGATGTGGAAGGAAACCGTGAAGGCGAACTGCATGCGCGAGAGCAGCAGCGCAAGGAAGGCGGGCGTCATGACGTTGCGCCCGCAACGGTTTCGGCGAATGGGTCCACGGCAGCCTGCATGAGTTGCTCCCTGCGGGAAGCCCGGACCGGGCTTGCTTGCCGCAGGGAATCATTGGGCTGCGGGCAGGTTACGCGCCTGCTTCAGCCTTCCCCCGAACTCATTGCAGCTGTGATCTCGGGCGCTGGGGGAATCGCCCTGCCTTACTTATTGCGCGGCGACGTTCGGGTCCACCGACTCTCCCTCGGAAGCCAGCGCCCTGGCATCGATCGCGCGTTGCGCGGCGTAGGCCGGCGGATCTTCCTGTGCGAAGGTCAGGCCCGCTTCGCCGGGGGCCAGGATGTCACCGTCGCGGATCGCCAGGGCGGTCTCCGCCCGGACCTGGGCGCGGGTCTTCCCGACGACGACGGGCTTCGCCGGATAGTCGGCGGGATCTTCCTGGGCGAAGGTCTCCCCGAGCTCGCCGGGGGCGAGGATGTCGCCGGCCTTGATGGCGGCCATCGTCTCGGCTTCCACCTGGGCACGCGTCTTGCCGGCGACGACGGGCGCGGGGGAGTATTCGGCGGGATTGAGCTGGCGGTCCGTCAGGCCCATCTCGCCGCCCTGGATGACGTCGCCGTTCCTGATGGCCTGCAGCGTCTGCGCCTGCACTTCGGCCCGGGTCAGGCCTTGCGCGGACGACACGCCGGCGATCGCGGCGAGCACGAGGGCTGCTGCCAGTTTGTGCTGGTATTTCATCTGTATTCCTTTGCGTTTCAGATTGGTATCCGGTTCAGCGCGAGCCTGAGGAGCCAGGCTTTGCGACCGGATGCCCATAGAGTAAGAAGGCGGCGCCGACGTCTCGCTGTCGTGCGCATTACATCGGTGTCAACTTGGGAGTGCGGCGCCCGCGATCTCCGCCAACGGCAGATAGATCGCAAACGTGCTGCCCTGGCCGACGGCGCTGCGCACGTCGATGGCGCCGCCCGCGTCGGCGACGATCGCGTACACGATCGAGAGTCCGAGGCCGGTTCCGCGGCCGATTGCCTTGGTGGTGAAGAACGGCTCGAAAATGCGCGAGAGCGTCGCCTCGTCCATGCCGCAGCCCTGGTCGTCGACACCCAGGCACGCATGACGGCCCGGCCTGAGCGTTCCATGGGAGAGGGCGCGCTCCGCCGCGACGACTTCCACCGCCAGCGCCACGCGCAAGGTGCCGCCGCCGTCCATGGCCTGGATCCCGTTGCTGCACAGGTTCATCACGACCTGGTGCAGCTGGATCGCGTCGCCTGTCACGATCAGGGACGACCCGGGGACGCTCGCCTCGAGACGGACGTTCGCCGGCAGCGCCGCCTCCACCAGCTCCAGCGTCTCGGCCACCACGCCCGCGATGTCGACGGGCGTGCGCTTGCCGCGCTGGCTGCGGCTGTAGACGAGGATCTGTTCGACCAGCGCGCGGCCCCGGTTCGCGGCCGTCACCACGTTCTGCGCATAGCGCCGCAGCGGCGACCCGGTGGCCGTTTCCTCGACCAGCGTCTCGCCGAAGGCGAGGATGCCGCTCAGCACGTTGTTGAAGTCGTGCGCGATGCCGCCGGCGACCCGTCCGACCGCCTCCATCTTCTCCGCCTGCTGCAGCCTGCGCCGCATCTCCTCCCGCTCGCGCTCGCGCAGCCTTTGCTCGGTCACGTCGTTGTTCGTCTCCAGGATGGCCGCGGCGTTGCCGCGCTCGTCGCGTCGCAGGGCCCACCGGCTCGCCACCACGACCTGCGCGCCGTTGCGCTCCGTGTGGACGAGCTCGCCCTCCCAGCGGTCCGTAGCGAGCAACTGCGCGTTGATCTCCGCCAGCGGTTCGGGGAAGCGCGTCTGCAGGAGCTGGTGCGTGGTCATGCCGACCGCTTCCTCCCTGCTCCACCCGTAGAGTTCGCTGGCACCTTGGTTCCAATAGGTGACGACGTCGTCCATGTCGCGAACGAACACCGTGTCGTGCGTGAGATCGAGGAGGCTGGCCCGCTCGCGCAACGTCTCCTCGCTGCGCGCCAGCTCGGCTTCCGTCTTCCTGCGCCGGGTCACGTCCAGGATGAATGACACCCCTTGTTCGCTGGAGCCCTCGAAAGTTGCGCCGGCAATGAGAACCGCGACGCGCTCGCCGTCCTTGCGGACGTACTCCTTCTCGTAGGGTTGGAAAACCCCGGACTTCGCCAGCTCCTCGATCGCGCGGGCGTCGGCGGCGCGATATTCCGGCGGCGTCATGCCGACCCAATTGACATCGCCCGACAGCAGGTCTTCCCGTGAGTAGCCCACGGTCTGGAGAAATGCGTCGTTCGCCTCGGTGAGGCCTCCGGCCAGGTTCCAGAAGTGCACGCCGATGATGTTGGACTCGACGAGCCGCCGGATGCGCGCTTCGCGCTCGCGCAGCGCCTCCTCGGCCTGCCTGCGCTCGCTGTTCTCC
>JAQGMU010000204.1 GCA_028292195.1 Ramlibacter sp.
CGCCAAGGTGGACTGAGATGGAACGACAGGAAGATCCGGCGGTGGACACGATCGCCTGCGACAACATCGACCGCCTGATGAACGTCGAGATGCGCAGCCGCAGCCTGCCGCGCGGCGCCAAGTGGCCCATGTTCGAGCTGGCCCGCGATGCGGCCGGCATGTCGCTGGTGCAAGCCGCGTCCCGCGAGTTCGACCGGGCCCCGGCGCGGGTGCTGCTGGTGAGCGGCGCCGCCGTCCCCGGCTACATGCCGGTGGGCGAGAACGACGGCCCGATCGGCACCGTGGTGCTGGCCCGCGCGCTGGTCGCCATCGGCCATAGCGTCCACGTCGTGACCGACCCCGTGGCGGCCGAACCGTTTCGCGGCTTGCTGCGGGCGATCGGGCTTGCGGGCGAGGTGGAGGTGTCGGAGATCGGCCTGGACGATCGCGCGCTGCAGGAGAAGCTGGCGACGCGCAACGACATCGTCTGCGCCATCGAGCGGCTGGGCGGCAACCCCAACGGCATCATCTACGGCGCCACCGGCGTCTCGCGCGCGCCTTTCCGCGCCAACCTCGACCACCTCTTCAAGACGGCCCGGAGGCTGGGCAAGCGCACCATCGGCATCGGCGACGGCGGCAACGAGATCGGCTTCGGCAACATCCATGCACGGCTGCTGGAAACATCCCCGCAGTTCGCTTTCCGGCATGTCACGCCGTGCGGCGGCGGCGTGTATTCCGTCGTCACGACCGACGTCCTGCTGGTGTCCAACAGCTCCAACATGGGCGCCAATGCGGTCACGGCCGGCCTCGCGCTGCTGCGCCGCGACCTGTCGCTCTGCCACACCGCGGAGCAGGAGTTCGCGCTGGCCCACGTCGGGGTCGGCCTCGGCCTGGTCGACGGCGGCAACGGCAGTTTGCGCGCCTGGTGCGACGGCATCCCGACGGCAGCCAATGCCGCGGTGGTCGAAGTGATGCGCACGATCGTGGCGCAGTCGCTGGCGCCGGAAGAAACCCGCAAATTCTGAGGAACCGCTTTCCATGACCCGCCCCAACATCGCCAACGTCGACCGGCTGCATGCCCTGATGGACGAGGCCCGGCTCGACGCCGTGGTGCTGCGTTCCGGCCAGAACTTCACCTATCTCTCCGGCGTCGTCTACCCCGGCACGCTGGCGCGCCACCAGGACCTGGCGGACTCGGCGCGCGCCGTCATGCTGCTGTGGCCGCGGCACGGCCAGCCGGTGATCATCGCGAACAAGACGGCTGCCGGCCTGGCGCAGCGCGACGCTTGGGTCGACCGCATCGAGCTGTACGAGGGTTACGTCGAATCGCCGTATGCCAAGCTTGCCGACGTCATGCGGAGCGCCGGCCTGGCGCGCGCGCGCGTCGGTTTCGAGCAGGACTACGTCAGTGCCCGCGACTGGGAAGACGTGCAGAAGCACCTGCCGCAGCTGGCCATGGTCGATTGCACCGGGCTGATGAACCGAGTGCGCTGGATCAAGACGCCGGGCGAAGTGGAGCTGATCCGCAAGGCCGCGGACCTGCTGGACGACGTCTACCTGGAGGTGTTCCAGCGGATCCGCCCGGACGACACCGAGCGCAAGATCCACACCGACATGGTCGGCACCTGCCTGGCCAAGGGCTTCGAGTGGGCGCATGGAATCCTGAACTCCGACAAGAACACCATTGCCTACGCCGGGGAGAGCGACCGGGTCATCGCCCGCGGCGACGTGATCCGGACCGACTACGTGGCCTATCTCGCCGGCTATCCGGGCCACCAGTCGCGCAACGTGATCATCGGCACGCCCAGTGCCGCGCAACGCGAGGACTACCGCATCAACCTCGAGATCTACCGCGCCACCATAGATCGCTGCCGCGCCGGCACGCGGGTGGGCGACCTCCATGCGTTCGTGATGGATGCGTTCGAGCGCCAGCGCTGGGCCTACAAATCGCTGCTGGTGGGGCATGGCGTCGGGGCCTGGTGGCACCAGCAGGAGCCGATCCTGCGGCGCGGCTCCGACATCGTGCTGGAAGAAGGCATGGTGCTGGCGCTGGAACCGCACAAGGACCACTGGCATGTGCAGGACATGGTCCTGGTCACCGGCAAGGGCGCGCCCGTGCTGCTGTCGTCCCGGTTCCCGACCGACGAACCCTTCGTGGTGGCGGCATGATGGCCAGGCGCGGCTTCGTCGTCCGCATCGCCGCCCTGGTGGCCGCGACAGTCGTCCTTTGCGGTTTGCCCTCCTGGGCGCCGGCGCAGACGGCCTACCCGTCCAGGCCGGTCCGCGTCGTGGCCCCGTTCCCGCCCGGGCAAGGCACCGAACTGATCGCCCGTCAGATGGCCGTCTACCTGTCGGCCGCCCTGGGCCAGAGCTTCTTCGTCGACAACAAGCCGGGCGCGGCCGGCATCATCGGGACCCAGTTCGTCAAGAACGCGGCACCCGACGGCTACACCCTGCTCGTCGCGGGCGGCGGGCCGCTGGCCATCAATGCCGCGTTCTACCGCAAGCTGCCCTACGACCCGCTGAAGGACTTCCAGCCGATCGCCATGATCGCGGCCGTGCCGAACGTGCTGGTGGTGCGGGCCGACTTTCCGGCGAACAACCTGAAGGACGTCGTCGCCTACATCCACAAGAGCGATGGCAAGTTGAACTACGCCTCCTCCGGCAACGGCGTTCCCAACCACCTGATCATGGAACTGCTCAAGTCGGCGGCCGACCTCCACATCACGCACGTCCCCTACGGGGGCTCGGGCGGAGCCATCACGGCGTTGATGGCCGGCGACGTCGCCATGATGTTCGACACCGCCGCCGCGGTGATGCCCCACATCAAGAGCGGCCGGCTCAAGGTCATTGCCGTCGCGGGAGGCAACCGGGCCCTGGCGCTGCCCGACGTTCCGACGGTCGCCGAGCAGGGCTACCCCGGCTTCGCGGCCCAGGGGTGGTCCGCCCTGGTGGCGCCGGCGGGCACGCCGCCGGAGGTGATCCGGCGCCTGAACGCCGAGACCATGGCGATCCTGAAGAAGCCGGAGGTGCGGGCGCAACTGATCGCGCTGGGCACGGATCCCATGGAGTTCAGCCTGGACCAGACCGTCGCCTACATGAAGTCCGAAGTGGCCAACTGGGCCAGGGCAGTGAAGCTTGCAGGCGTCAGCGCCGACTAAAAAGAAAGAGGCATTCCGATGAACTACTCCATCATTGCGCGCTGCGCGCGCAGCGGCCAGATCGGCATCGCGCTGGCGAGCGAGTCGCTCGCGGCAGGGGCCGGCCTGGACGCGGCGGTTAGGCCGAACGTCGGCGCGGTCCTGATCCAGGGAGCGCGCAGTTTCCGGCTGAACCGCTTGGCCACCAACCTGCTTGCGCAAGGGCATGGCCCGGCGCAGGTGCTGCAGCAACTCCAACAAGCGGATCCGGACTTCGACCTGCGGCAGGTGGCGATCATCGATCGCGAGAACACGCTGGCCACCCACGGCGGCGCGGCGGTCCGCCCGTGGAGCGGGATCCGTCCCGGCAGCGCTTACGTCGTGCTCTGCGATGGCGCCGCCGATGGGCGAGTCGCCGAAGCCATGGCCGCTGCCTTCGAGGCCGCGCCCGGCGACGACCTCGACCAGCGCTTGCTGTGCACGCTCGAAGCCGCCAGTGCAGCCGCCGGCATGGGCGCCACGACGGGGCTGCCGGTGCGATCCGCGGCCCTGGTGGCCTGGGGGCGGCGGGACTACTCGGACCTGGAAGTGCGGGTCGACATGCACGAGCAGCCGGTCAAGGAACTGCGGCGCGTCTATGCCGACATGAAGCCCTCGGTCGAATATTACGAGCAGCGCTCGCGCAACCCCAGCAAGGCCATGCACCACCGCGAATTCGCGGGACTGCTCAAGGCCCAACAGAAGCAGGAGCAGTCATGACCTATTCCATCATCGCGCGCTGCCCGCGCACCCGGCGCTTCGGCGTCGCCACGGCAACGTTCTCCATCGCCTGCGGCCGCCGCAACGAAAGCATCCGGGCCAACGTCGGCGTCAGCAAGTCGCAGGCGTTCTACCTGCGCCAGGTCGACGTGCTGGCGCTGAACATGCTGGCCCAGGGGCAAACGCCCGACGCCATCATGCGATCGCTGGAGCAGACCGATCCCGACTTCGCTTACCGGCAGTTCGGCATCATCGACCGCGAGGGCCGCGTCGCCATGCACACCGGGGCGAAGACCAACCCCTGGTGCGGACACCGGGTCGGCGAGGATTTCGCCGCCTACGGCAACACCTTGCGCGGACCGGCCACCGTCGACGGCATCGTGGCCGGCTTCCACGCCTCGCCCGACGCGCCGCTGGAAGAGCGCCTGCTGCAGGCCATCGAAGGCGGCCGCAAGGCCGGCGGCCAGGCCAGCCACGGCGAAACGATGCCGGAGCGCTCCGCCTGGCTGCGGGTGGTCGGCGCGCTCGATTGGCCGGAAATCGACCTGCGGGTCGACCTGCACACCGATTCGATCGTCGAGCTTCGCCGCATCTACACCGAGTACCAGCGCTATGCGGACTACTACACGCAGCGCGATCGCCAGCCAAGAAGTGCCGTGCCCGAGCAGGACTTCGCGGCTTCACTCATCACCTCGGAGACATCTACATGAGCATTATTCGCCACCAACCTTCCAAGATCTGGTCAGCCGCCGTCGAGGCCAACGGCATGGTCTACCTCTCCGGCATCACCGCGGACCGCTTGCCCGCGTCGGTCAAGGAACAAACCGCCGAAGTGCTCGCCAAGATCGACGCGCTGCTGGCCGCCGCCGGCAGCAACAAGTCGAAGATCGTGTCCTGCACGATCTGGGTTCCGGACATCCGCTACCGCGACGAGCTGAACCAGGTCTGGCTGGAGTGGGTCGACACCGCAAACCTGCCGGCGCGCGCCTGCGTGACCTCGCAACTCGCCAATCCGAATCTGCTGGTCGAGATCCAGGTCACGGCGGTGAAGTAGCCCGCTTGGCGGGCATGGAGCCTATTGGGCGAGGAATCCCCCGTCGACCGCAAGAATGTGGCCGGTGATCATGGAAGCCGCCGGACTGGCCAGGAACAACGCTGCATGCGCCACCTCGGCCGGCTCGGCGAGCCGACCCATCGGGGTGACCTGCCTGATCCGCTCCATCAGTTCGGGGTTGGCCTCCAGCGCGCCGATGAAGCCGGTGCGCGTCCAGGTCGGCGCCACGGCATTGACGCGGATGCCGAGGGCCGCCCATTCGACCGCGAGGGCGCGCGTCATGTTCACCAAGCCGCCCTTGCTCGTCTGGTACGAGATGTTGGGATAGAGGCCGCCGCCGGACAGGCCCATGATGGACGCCATGTTGACGATGCTGCCGCCTGCCTTGGGCATGTGCCGCGCGGCTTCGCGTGCGCACAGGAAGGCCCCGGTCAGGTTGACGCCCAGCACCTGGTTCCAGTCGGCTACATCCAGTTCCAGCGAAGGCCGGCGAATGGCCAGGCCGGCATTGTTGATGAGGATGTCGATGCGGCCTTCCTGGCCGGCGATTTCAGCGAAGCATTTCGCAATCGCCTCGGGATCGGATACGTCCAGGCCAAGGGACGATGCATTGGCGATGGACGACGCAGCGTCCCTGGCCGCTGACAGGTCCTTGTCAAGCACCAGCACACGGGCGCCGGCGTCGGACAGCAGCCGCGCGCATGCCAGGCCGATGCCATTGGCGCCGCCCGTGACGAGCGCGACCCGCCCGTCGACCCGGAAGCGATCCAGTCCCCGCCCGTCAGGCATCAAGGCTTCTCGCTTGGATCGAAATCCAGTTCCACCCTGGCCCCGTTGGGGTCCAGGCAGAACAGCTGCCAGATGCCCGAGCCTGTTTGCTGGCGCAGGTCGTACTTCCAGCCGCTGGCGTCGAAGCGCGCCTTGACCTCGCGCAGGCCCTCGGCGGTGAAGGCCATGTGGTCGATGACGCCGGAGCGCCCCGGTGGCACGGGACGGTCGCCGTAGACGTGCAGGATGGGTTTGCCGCCCCCGTACAGCCAGGCGCCGGCAAAGCCCAGGTCGGGGCGTGGGCCCTTTTCCAGGCCGATCATGCCGACATAGAAATCGACCGTGCGCTCCAGGTCTTCGGCAATCACGGTGAAGTGGTTCGGTCCGTGGATCATGTCCGGCTTCCTCCTTGGGGTTTTCAGGCTACCAGCACGAGGGAACCCATGCTGGCGCGCGATTCGAGTCGCTCATGGGCGCGGGCGGCGGCGTCCAGGGCGAAGCGCTCCACCACGGGCGTGGCCAAGGTGCCGGCTGCCAGGGCGCCCCACACCCGGGCGGCACGCTCGGCGAGCTTGTCCGGCGTGGCCACGTAGTGGAAGACGACCGGGCGCGAGAAGGTGATGGACTTCGCCATCAGCCAGTCGGCATCCAGCGGCTGCAGCGGTCCGCTGGCCTGCCCGAGGCTGATCCAGTGGCCGCAGTGCGCCAGCGCCGCCATGTTCTCGTCGCGCGCGGCGTCGCCCAGGCCATCGACGATGAGGTCGGCGCCGCCGCAGTGGCGCTGCACGGCGTCGGCGAAGCGGTAGTCCGGCGTGACGATCACGTGCTCGCATCCGTGCTCGCGGGCGACCCGCGCCTTGGCCTCGCTCGACACCGTGCCGGTCACCCGGGCCCCCAGTTGCCGCGCCCAGGCACAGAGCAACAGCCCGACACCACCCGCGGCAGCATGCACCAGCAGGCGCATGCCGGGGCGCACGCGGCCCAGGTCGCGCAGCACGTAGTCCGCCGTCACGCCCTTGAGCAGCAGCGCCGCGGCGGTCTCGTCCTCGACTTCGGCGGGCAGCCGCACCACGTGCGTGGCCGGCAGGGTTCGCACGCTGCAGTAGGCGCCCGGTTGCGGACACAGGTAGGCCACGCGGTCGCCGGGGAGCAGGCCGCCGACCCCATCCCCCACGTCGATCACGCTGCCTGCCGCCTCCATGCCCAGGACACCCGGCAGCGCCAGCATGCCCGGCACCCAGCCGCGCCGCAGGTAGATGTCGATGAAGTTGACGCCGATCGCCCTTTGCCGGATGCGCACTTCACCGCTGCGCGGGCCTGGCGCCTCGCCTGGCATGGGCTCCAGTTCTTCCGGGCCGCCGAAGCGGCTGATGCGAACCTGCCGCGACGGCATCGGGCCGGCGGTGGCACGCGCGGGGGGCGCGTCGTCGGTGCCTGCGCGCAGGTCGCTGCCGGCGCGCAGGTGGCGGCGCAGGCTCTCGAAGCCCGCCTCGTAGACACCTTGCGCCACCATGTCGCGCAGTTCGCGTTCCTGGCCGGGCGGCGTGGCGAAGCTCGATTCCCAATGCCAGAAGGTCCGGTCGCCGTCGGTGACCGGCTTGAGCGTGATGGTGGCGACATACCGCTGCAGCGGCACCGTCGCTTCGACGATGCAATAGGAAGACTTGTATTCCTCGTCGGACAGGCTCAGGAGCTGCTCGCGGATCCGGTTGCCGTCCTTCAGCGTGAAGCTGCGCACGCAGCCGACCCGGCTCGCTGGCTCGCCGCCTTCGATGCGGCTTTGCGCCACCACCTCGTGCCAGCGGTCGTGGCTGTTGAAGTCGCGCAGCACCGCCCAGACCCGCCCTATCGGCGCGTCGATGATGGTCGAGCGCACCACTTTCTGCAGCACTAGCGGCGCCCTCCCAGGTTGCGCTTGAGCGCATCGAAGCCGCCCTGGAACACGCCGGTGCCGATCTGCTCCGAGAGTTCGCGCTCGCGCTTCTCGTCGCAGTCGAA
>JAQGMU010000208.1 GCA_028292195.1 Ramlibacter sp.
CGGCCGCTGCCGGGCGCTTCGGGGATGCTGGTGGTCATGGCGGCGACGATGGCGCCGGTGTCCTCGAACAGCGAGAGCTTGAGCGTGATGGCGGCGCGGATCACGGCGTCCTGCCACTCCAGCGGCAGCGCCAGTGCGCGTGTCCAGCTGTGCCAGTAGCTCCGGGTCTCCTGCTCGAAGTGGCGGGCCGTGTCCTCGATGCCGGTGGCCAGCGTTTCGTCCGGCCCCAGGATGAAGTTCATCGGCCGGTCGACCACGAAGGAAGTTTCGGAAAGGATGTACGAGATCGGCGCGTCGGTGTTCACGCGCAGGGTCTGCCCGCCGCTGACATAGCGGATGTGGGTGCTGCCCTGGGTCACCTGCGGCAGCGTGCGGCCCCAGTCGAAACGCGGCTTGAGCAGCACGCGCATGCGCGGCGAGCCGCTCAGCACCTTGACGCGGCGCACCAGCGTCAGCGGCCGGAACATGCGGCCGCGGCTCCAGAAGCGCGGGGCGAAGTCGGTCACCTCGATGCCCTGGCCGCGGCTGTCGTACATGCGGGTGCGCAGCACGGCGGTATTGGGCTCGTACTCCTGTTCGCTGCGCTCGAAGTCCTCCAGGTCGAAGGCCCAGTGGCTGCCGTTCTCGCTGGGATCGAGCAGTGCGTTGAAGACCGGGTCGCCGTCGAAGCGCGGCAGGCAGCACCAGACGAGCCGCGCCCCGCGATCGATCAGCGCGCTGTAGGCGCAGTTGCCGATCATGCCGAGCTGCAGCGAGGGGGGGAATGGCAGTTTGCTGTTGTTCATGCTGTTCTCGTCATGCGGAGGGCGACGAGCGCCTCCAGTTCGCGGCGCAGTGCCGGGGGATCGGCGAGCCGGCCGGACGCCATGGTGGGGCCGTCGCCCACCTTGATGCCGACACCGCCCAGCCGCTGTACCGTGAGGAAGCCTGCTTCGTCGGTCACGTCGTCGCCGATGAACACCGGCCGCCGGCCACTGAATGGAAGCTCCTGCAGGAAGTCCTCGATGGCCCGGCCCTTGCTGGCGCCGCCCGGCTTGGCTTCAGCCACCATCTTGCCGCGCAGCAGGGTGAGGCCGGGCGACGCATCGACGGCTTCCTGCATCGCGCGCAGCACCACGGGTTCCAGCTCGGGTGCCATGCGGTAATGCAAGGCGAGCGAACCGCGCTTGTCTTCGATCAGCAGCCGGGAATGCTGCGCGGCCAGCGCGCGCGCCACCTCTTCCACCCGGTCCAGCGGATGCGTGTCGAGCAAGCTCACCGTGCCATCGGCACGGCGGCGTTCGGCGCCGTGCACGCCCGCCACGGGCAGCCGCAGCGGCGCCAGGAATTCGTCGATCTGGGCTATCGGCCGGCCGGAAATCACCGCGACGGCGCCACCCAGGTAGAGCTGGACGTGGCGCAGCGCGTCGAGCAGTGGCTCGGGAACGTGCACCGCGCTCGGCTGCGGTGCGATGTCGACCATGGTCCCGTCGAAATCCAGGAACAGGGCACAGGCAGGCTGGAGTATATCCGCAAGAGTCATGCGGCCCGACCCTAGCAAAGCCTTGCCCGGCTCGCCAGACCTTCCGACCGCCGGCCCGCGTAGGACTCTGCCGACAAGCCGGCGGGTGGTTTTGGATGCGGCGGAAGGAATGGCCGAGGCTGGGATAATGCGCGCCATGTTCCCCCGGCGCCTCCTGACCTGCCTTGCCCGCTTCGTGCTGGCCTGGTTCGTCCTGCACGTGGCGGCCGGGATCGCGGCGCCGGTGGTGCAGCCGCAGGCGCTGCAGGTCGTCTGCGCCGGCAGCGGCCTGAAGCTGGTGCCGGACGGTGGCGGCGGCGCGCAACGCGTCGCCGGCGCCCTGGATTGCCCGCTGTGCAGCCCGGCACTGGCACCGCCGCCGGCGCCGGCGGTCGTGTCCCTGCTGCAATCCGCGCCGCCGCTCGCCATGGCGTTGCCGCGCACGGTGACCCCGCGCCCGAGCCATGCGCCGCCGACCGCGCGCGGTCCGCCAGCCCTCGTCCACGCCTGACCCGTTGCCGGTTGACCGCCGGCGTGTTCGTTTCCGCGGCCCGTGCCCTTGCGCGCGGCGCCGCTTTCCTGGCCCGGATTCCATGACCACCCATACCCGCACTGCAATCGCCGCCGCCTTGGCGCTCGCCGCCGCCGCCGCCGGCGCCCATGTCACCCTTGAATACCCAGCGGCCGCCGCGGCCAGCAGCTACAAGGCCACCTTCAAGGTAGGCCACGGCTGCGGTGCATCCGCCACCCGCCAACTCGTCGTCGAAGTTCCGGCCGGCGTGCGCGGCGCCCATCCGATGCCGAAGGCAGGCTGGCAGCTCGCGCTCGAGCCGGCCACCGGCGAGCCCAGCCGCATCACCTGGACGGCGAAGAGCCGCGACGACATGCTGGCTTCCACGCACTACGATGAATTCGTGCTGGTGGCGCAGCTGCCGGCCGAGCCCGGCACGCTTTACTGGCCGGTGCGCCAGGTCTGCGAACAGGGCCGCGCCGACTGGGTGGAAGTGCCGCGCGACGGCCAGCCACTGTCCGAGCTGAAGGCGCCGGCCGCGCCGCTGGAAGTCCTGCCCGGCGCCGGCGCCGGCGGCCACGCCCACTGATTCCAGGAGCACCGTGATGCACAAACTGCTGGCTTCCTTTGCCCTCGCCGCCGCCGCCGTGCTGGCGCAAGCCCAACCCGCCGCGCCGGTCACCGTGGAGGGCGCCTGGGCCCGCGCCGCCCTGCAAGGCCAGGGGTCGAGCGCCGCCTACATGACGCTCACCGCGCGCGAGCCGGTCACCCTGCTGGGCGCGACTTCGCCGGCCGCCGCCATCGTCGAACTGCACGAAATGAAGCTCGAAGGCGACGTGATGAAGATGCGCGCCGTCGACACGCTGGAGCTGCCGGCGGGCCGGGGCGTGGAGCTCAAGCCGGGCGGCTACCACTTCATGCTGATGGACCTGAAGGCCCAGTTCAAGCCGGGCCTGGTGGTGCCGCTGACCCTGCGCTTGCGCGACGCCAAGGGCGCCGAGCGCACGCTCAAGGTGTCGCTGCCGGTGGCCGCCGCCGCACCGTCGCCGCACAAGCACTGAAGCACGGCCGCTGCGTCCTTTCACGGGTCGGCGTGCTGGGGTAAGCTGTCAGCACGACCACTCGCGGAGGACGCGGCCATGAGCGACAACAGCGGCGCATTCGGATTCGGCAAATTCGTCCCCGGCTTCGACTTCCTGCAGACCCTGGCCAAAGGCGCGTCCGACGCCATGCCCCAGCTGCCCAACATCTCCAGCTGGGTGGCGCCGACCCTCAGCGTCGAGGAGCTGGACAAGCGCATCGGCGAGCTGAAGGCGGTGCACTTCTGGCTGGACCAGAACAGCAAGGCGCTGGGCGCCACCATCCAGGCGCTGGAAGTGCAGAAGATGACGCTGGCCACCCTGAAGGGCATGAACTTCAGCATGGGTGAGGTCGCCAACGCGCTCAAGCTGAAGACCGCGGACACCGTCGCCAGCGGCATGGGCAAGGTGGCCGAGGCGGCCGACTCGATGGCGGACACGGCCAAGGCCGTCAAGGCCAAGGCGGTGGGCGGCAGCAAGGGCAACGGCGAGGGCGGCGCCGCGCCGGTCGATCCGCTGCAGTGGTGGGGCGCGCTCACCCAGCAGTTCCAGCAGATCGCCACCAATGCGATGCAGGACGTGACGCAGAAGACCGCCGTCGACACGGCGCGCGCCGTGGCCGGCGGCGTTGCCAAGGACGTGGTGAAGGCGGCGAAGAAAACGATCGCCGCCAAGGCCAGGGCGCCGGCCCGCAAGGCCAGGGCCAAGGGCAAGGCGGCGCCGGGCTGACGGGGCGGGCGATGAAGCTGTTCCCCTTCGGCCACGCCACGCATCCGCAGTGGCAGATGGCGGCCGGCCTGGTGCTGGCGCAGCTGCGCGCCCAGATGGCGCTGCATGACTATGCGGCGTCGGCCACGCTTGGCCTGCTGTACATCACCGACCACTATGCGGCGCAGGCGCAGGACATCCTGGACCACCTCAGCGCCGAACTGCCCGAGGTGACCGACTGGTCCGGCACCGTCGGCGTCGGCATCGCCTCTTCCAACGTGGAGTATTTCGACGAGCCGGCGCTGGCGGTGATGCTGTGCGCCGTGCCTTCCGACCAGTACCGCGTGTTTTCCGGCGTGGCGCCGCTGCCGGCGAGCTTCCGGCCGCATACGGCGCTGGTGCATGCCGATGCGGCGACGCCGGATGTCTCGGAGCTGATCGCCGAAATGGCCGACCGCACCGCCACCGGCTACCTGTTCGGCGGCCTCGCTTCCAGTCGCGGTGACGTCGTGCAGTTCGCCGTCGGCGGCAACGGCAACCTGGGCGGCCACGGCAAGGCCGGCGGGGTGTTCAGCGGCGGCCTCTCCGGTGTCGCCTTCGGCGCCGGTGTCGACCTGGTCTCGCGCGTCACGCAGGGCTGCCAGCCCGTGGGCGCGGCGCGCAGCATCACGCGCTGCGACGGCAACCTGGTGAAGGAGCTGGATGGCGAGCCGGCGCTCGACGTGCTGCTGGCCGACCTGCGCGTGTCGCTGGAGCAGCCGCAGGCCGCGATGGCGGCGCTGCGCAGCACGCTGGCCGGCCTGAGCCAGGCGTCGGAGGACGTGGTGAGCCGCACCGGCAACTTCGGCGCCGACGTGGTGGTGCGCCACATCGTCGGCATCGATCCGCAGCGCAGCGGGGTGGCGCTGGCGAGCAAGGTGGAAGAGGGCATGCAGCTCGCCTTCTGCCAGCGCAACGTGGAGGCGGCGCGGGCCGACCTGGTGCGCATCTGCGCCGAGATCCGCGAGGAGCTGGAGCCGGAGGAACTGCCGCTGGCGGTGGCGAGCGCGCTTGCCGCTTCCGATGCGATGGCAGCGCCGAGCCCGGAGCGGCGCATCGCCGGCGCCATCTACGTCAGCTGCGCAGGGCGCGGTGGGCCGCATTTCGGCGGGCCGAGCGCGGAGCTGCAGGTGATCCGGCGTGCGCTGGGCGATGTCCCGCTGGTGGGCTTCTTCGCCGGCGGCGAGATTGCACGCAGCCATTTGTATGGCTACACGGGCGTGCTGACGGTCTTCCGCTGAACACCATCGGCCGCTTGGCCGAGGGCTGATTGGCCGATATCGCGACGACGGGTGGACTCGAAGAATGGGTGCAGGGCTGAGCCGGACCGGCGACGCTCCTGTTCAACAACCCAGAGCGAGCCCATCTTGAAATCAAATCGACTTGCGTGGCGCATTGCCGCACTCTCCCTGCCGTTCCTTCTCGTCGCCTGCGGCGGCGGCGGCGACTCGGG
>JAQGMU010000273.1 GCA_028292195.1 Ramlibacter sp.
CTGAGCGACGCGCAGATCCGCGCGGCGGTTCTCGCCGGCACGCCGCTGGATGATTCGATCGCCGCCATGAACGGCAGCGACGTGATTGCCGCCGGCGCGGGCGACGACGTGGTGTACGGCGGCAACGGCAACGACACCATCACCGGTGACGACGGGGCCGACCAGCTTTATGGCGATGCCGGCAACGACGTCCTCTCGGGCGGCGGCAGCGGCGACCAGATCTATGGCGGCGCCGGCAACGATACGCTCGACGGCGGTACGGGCAACGACCTGCTGCAGGGCGGCCAGGGCAGCGACACCTACCTGTTCGGCCGCGGCGACGGCCGCGACACCCTGCGCAACTCGCCGGTGGACGGGACCGACCCGAACAGCACCGCGTACAACGCGAACGGCAACATGGAGACCGACCAGGCCTCCACGACCGACGTGCTGCGCTTCAAGGACGGCATAGCCGCCGCCGACCTGGGCTTCACGCGCTACGGCGCGCACCTGGTCATTGCCATCCAGGGCACCGGCGACCAGATCGTGGTCGAGGGCTTCTTCGCCCAGGGCGACGTCAACCACGGCTTCGGCCCGGACCGCATCGAGTTCTTCGACGGCACGGTCCTGAGCGACGCGCAGATCCGCGCGGCGATCCTTACCGGCACTGCCGGCGACGACACGATCGCTTCGCTCAACAGCAGTGACGTCATCCCCGCCGGCGCCGGCGACGACCTGGTGTACGGAGGCGGCGGCAACGACCAGGTCACGGGCGGCGCGGGCGCCGACCTGCTGTTCGGCGAAGCGGGCAACGACACCCTGGACGGCGGCGAGGGCAGCGACGTGCTGCGCGGCGGCCTGGGCAGCGACACCTACCTGTTCGGCCGCGGCGACGGCGGCGACATCGTCCGCAACCACAACGACGCCTCCGGCAGCGGCACGCTGAACACGGCCAATGCCTCGTCCTACTACCGCGAGTCTGACCAGGCCACCGCCACCGACATCCTGCGCTTCAAAGCCGGCATCCAGCCGGCGGACCTGCGCATCACGCGCGAGGGCACCAGCCTCGTCATCGGCATCCGGCATACGACCGACCAGGTGGTGATCGAAGGCATGTTCTTCGGCAACACGATCAACCACGAGCTGGGGGTGGACCGCATCGAGTTCGCCGACGGCACGCTGCTGAGCGACACCAACATCTGGGCGCTGCTGCAAACCTCCGCGCTGGCCGATGGCGTGATCCTGGGCATCGCGAGCCTGGGCGCCACGCCGGCGACCGGCCTTCAGACCGGCCAGGACCTCACCCTCACCTGGGCGACCGAGAACCGCGGCATCGTGCCCACCGACATGGTGTGGAACGACCGCATCACGGTCGTCAACGTCGACACCGGCGTGACGCTCAGCACGACCACCGTTCCCTACAACGGCGCTTCGGCCGACGGTTCGATCCCGCCCGGCGAGCAGCGCACGCGCTCCTACACGCTGCGGCTGCCGAACGGCAGCGCCGCCGCCGGCAACCTGCGCATCAGCGTCACGGTGGATGCCGACAACCCCGCGGGCAGCGGCGTGCTGGCCAACAACCGGGCGTCCGTCGACCGGACGGTGGTGCTGGCGCCCTATGCCGACCTGGTCGTCGCCAACCTCACGCTGCTTCCCAGCGCGGACTTCGGGCCCGGCCAGTCCGTGACGGTCCGCTGGGACACCGTCAACCAGGGCACCCGCGCCGTGACGGAGCAATGGGCCGACCGGCTGACGGTGGTGAACACCACCACCAACACGGTGGTCTACACCGGCACGGTCAGCGGCGCGGTCGCCGGCGCCGGGCTGCTGACGGGCGCATCCGCTTCCCGTTCGCTGCAGTTCACGTGGCCGACGGGCGCCGCCGGCACCGGCAACTTCGAATTCCGGGTGCTGGCCGACAGCAGCAACCAGGTGTCCGAGCTCGATGCGGCCGGCCTGGCCGAACTGAACAACCAGACCATCGCCTCGCGCAGCAACGGCCCGGACCTGCAGGTGCGGCAACTGCGCGTGCAGGACCCGGAGACGCTGCAGGCCGGCGGCCTGGTCACCATCCACTGGCAGGACTACAACGGCGGCGCGACGCCGGTGCCGGCCGGCTACAACGACCGCATCGTGGTGCGCAGCGCCGCGACCCAGGCCGTGCTGTTCGACACCAGCATCCCGGTGTCGGCCCTCACCGATGCCGGCACGCTGCTGGCGAGCGGCGAGGCCCAGAACCGCGTCTTCACCTTCCGCCTGCCCGAGGGGCTGGCGGGCGCCGGCGCCATCGAGATCACGGTCACCGCGGACCAGGGCAGCAACGGCCTGGGCGCGCTGTACGAAACCAACGCCGGCGGCACGGCGGAAACGAACAACAGTGCCGCGGCGCAGGCGACTTCGGCAACCCGCGCCTATGCCGACCTCGTTGCAGGTGCGGTGGGCGCGCCCGCCGCCGCGGTCTCCGGTCGCCAGCTGACGCTGACGTGGACGGTGTCCAACCAGGGCTCGGTCGCCACCGGCAGCCAGTGGAACGACCACCTGATCCTGAGCCGCGACGCGATCCTCGGCAACGCCGACGACGTGGTGCTGGCATCCGTGCGCCACACAGGCGCCTTGAACAGCGGCCAGTCCTATGCGGGCAGCAGCATCGTCACGCTGCCGGTGCTGGCGGACGGCAACTACTGGTTCGGCGTGCGCGCCGATGCCAGCCAGGAAGTGCTGGAGCCCGACACCCGCGCCGACAACACCAGCGCGACGACCCTGGTGACGCTGGCGGCGCCCATCACCGACCTCTCGCTGGAGTCGGTGCAGGCGCCCACCAGCATCCAGAGCGGCGAAGAGATGCTGGTGTCCTGGGTGGTGCGCAATGCCGGCAACGCCAGCACCGATTCCTACGGCTGGGGCGACAAGGTGGTGATCTCCACCAGCGCCACTCCGGGCGTGGGCGAAACCGTGCTGGCCCCTGCCGTCATGCACTACGGCGTGGTCCAGAAGGGCGACACCTACAGCGCGCAGATCCGCGTGGCGGTTCCACGCGAGCTGGAAGGCAGCTTCTATGTGCGCGTCTACGCCAATGCCAGCAACGGACTGGCGGAAAACGGCGGCACCGCCAACAACGTCCGCGCCGCCGCGGCGCAGCTGCAGGTGACGCTGGCCCCGGCAGCCGATCTGCGGGTGAGCGACGTCAGCGCGCCGACGCAGGCCGTGCCGGGCGAACGCGCGGTCATCCAGTACACCGCGCAGAACGCCGGCACCACCGCCACCGAGGGCGCGTGGCGCGACCTGGTGTACCTGAAGGCCGCCAACGGCACCCTGACGCAGGTGGGCGAGGTCTGGCAGACGGCCGCACTGGCCACCGGTGCTTCCGCAGTTCGCGTGGTCAGCGTCCTCGTGCCGGCCTCGCTGGCCGACGGCGACTACCAGTGGCTGGTGCGCACCGACGCCAGCAACACGGTGTACGAGCGCAGCAACGAAGGCAACAACGATGCCATCGCCGCCGGCACGGTGCGGGTCGCGGCCAGCGACCTGTACGTCACCGAGGTGCAGGGTGCGTCGACCATCGTGTCTGCCCAGCCGTTGACGGTGAGCTGGCGCGTGGCCAACGTGGGCGGCCGCATCGACGGCGCCTGGGTGGACCAGGTGTACCTGTCGCGCAATGGCGTGGCCCGCTTGTTCGCGGAGGTGCCGCGCACGGCCACGCTGGCGACGGGCGACAGCTACCAGGCCTCGGCCACCTTCGAGGTGCCGATCGACTTCACCGGCGACTACGACATCGTCGTCGTCACCAATCCGTCCTATGCCCTGGGCGAACGGATCACGGCCAACAACCGCGCCACGCGCGCGCTCGGCGTGCAGCTGGCGGCCTACGCCGACCTGAAGGTGACCGCGGTGCAGGTGACGCCGCTGCTGGTGGCGGACCCCGCCTACCTGGAGTTCCAGTACACGGTGGCCAACCAGGGCACCGGCGCCGGCCGCACCAGCCAGTGGACCGACAAGGTCGTGCTCTCGGCCGACGGCATCATCGGCAATTCCGACGACATCGTGGTCGCCCAGCTGGCCCACGACGGCGCCGTGCTGGAGGGAACGCAGTACACACGCTCGGAGCGCATCCAGCTGCCGGTCGGCACCACGGGCCGCTACCGCCTGTACGTGATCAGCGACGCGGCCAACGCGGTGTTCGAAAACGGCCTGGAAGCGAACAACTCGGGCCAGGCCGCGAACCAGACCGACATCATGCCCATTGCCTACTCCGACCTGCGGGTCGAGTCGGCGGCGGCGGAAGGGCAGGCCCAGAGCGGCCGGCCGCTGCGCTTCACCTGGACGGTCGCCAACCGCGGCATGGAAAGCACCAACACCGAATCCTGGAGCGACTCCATCTGGCTGAGCCGCAACCCGGACGGGACCAACGTGGTCACCAGCTTCGGCTCCGCCGGACACCTGGGCCAGCTGGCGGTGGGCCAGGGCTACACCCGCTCCGTCGACGTGGTGCTGCCGGAAGGGATACAGGGCGACTTCTACCTGAACGTGAAGACCGGCGGGCCGTTCGAGTTCATCTACACCGGCAACAACCAGGGCTCCACCGCCGCGATCCCGGTGACGCTGTCGCAGTCGCCCGACCTGATCGTCGAAGCGGCGGGCCTGCCGGCCACGGCGCAGGAAGGTTCGCTGATCGAAGTGAGCTGGTCGGTGCTGAACCAGGGCCAGGCCCGCGCCGAAGGCATGTGGACCGACAACCTGGTGCTGGTGCCGGCCAGCGGCACCGGCGCTTCTATCTTCCTGGGCAGCTTCACCTACGACCGCGGCCTCGACGCCGGCATCCGCTACACGCGGACCGAGCTGGTGCGCTTGCCAGCGCGTCTCGAAGGCCTGTACCGCCTGGCGGTGGCCACCAACGCCAACCTGGGTGTGTACGAGTACGGCGCCGCCCGCAACAACAACGGCTTCACGACCACCGCCGCCACCCAGGTGAGCCTGAACGACCGGCCTGACCTGCGCGTGGGGACGGTCACCGTGCCCACCCACGTCATCGCCGGCGGCAGCGCGGCGATCAAGTACACCGTCACCAACCAGGGTTCCACCGCAACCTCCGGGCGCTGGGTCGAACGCGTCTACCTGTCGCTGGACGGCAACCTGAGCGGCGACGACATCCTGGTCGGCCGCTACGACAACGCCTCTTCGCTCGCACCCACCGAGGCCTACTCCAACGAGAGCGCGTCGGTCGACATCCCGATCCGCTACCGCGGCGACGCCTACCTGATCGTCGTGGCCGACGCCGAGGGCCGCATCGACGAATATCCCAACGAGGGCAACAACGTCAAGGCCGCCCGCCTCACCATCGACGCGGTGCCCTTCGGTGACCTGGTGACCAGCAACGTGGTGGCGCCCGACCAGGCCGTGCACGGCTCCAGCATCGAGGTGAGCTACAAGGTCGCCAACAAGGGCAGCGCCGCCACGCGGGGCGAAGCGGCCAGCCGCACCAGCTGGACCGACACGGTCTGGCTGACGCGCGACCGCACGCGGCCCGGCAAGGGCGGCGACGTCAAGCTGGCCGAGTTCACGCACACAGGGCTGCTGGCGGTGGGCGAGGACTACCTGAACACCGTGCAGGTGAACCTGCCGTCGGGCCTCGGCTCGGGCCAGTACTTCATCACCGTCTGGAGCGATGCCTACGACGTGATCCTGGAAGACACGCTGGCCACCAACCTGAACCCGGACGATCCGAACCAGGTCGACAACAACAACTACAAGGCCCGGCCGATCAGCATCCTGGGCATCACGCCGCCCGACCTGGCCATCACCGCCCTCACGGCGGCGGCCACGGCCAGCGCCGACGCGCCCCTGAGCTTCACCTACACGGTGCAGAACAAGGGCGATGCCTTTGGCGGCCGCTGGACGGATTCGGTCTTCCTGGCCGACACCAACGACCTGGGCACGGCAAGCAAGATCTGGACGCTGGGTTCCTGGGAGCAGAGCCGCACGCTCGGCAACGGCGAGAGCTACACCGCGACGCAGTCGGTGCAGTTCGGCCCCAGCGTGGAGGGCCTGTTCCTGATCGTCAAGACCGATGCCTGGCCCTGGAGCTACAACTACAACGGCGCGATCGGCGAGCTTTCCGAGGCCAACAACGCCAGGGCGACGGCCACCACGGTCACGCCCAAGCCCTCGGACCTGCGCGTCACCAACGTCACCACGCAAGCGTCCAACTTCTCGGGTGAAGAGACGCTGGTCACGTGGACGGTCACCAACGACGGTGCCGCCGTCTGGGGCGGCACGCTGGGCTGGATGGACGGGATCTACATCAGCAAGGACCCGACCTTCATCCCGCAGCGCGCCTCCCTCATCGGCACCGCGGTGCACGCCAACACCACCGGCCTCGCCAGCGGCGCCAGCTACACGGCCAATGCCACGGTGCGGCTGCCAGAAGGCGCCGACGGCCAGTACTACATCTACGTCATCACCGACCTGAGCCACTCCGGCGACGGCCTGGCGATCGGCCCGGCCGGCTCGCCGCCGCTGGCCTCCGGCGAACTGCGCCTGCGCGGCGACGGCGCCGCCTCGGCACGCCTCTATTCGAACGACGTCTACGAAGACCTGCGCAACGACAACAACATGGGGACGGCGCCGCTGGGCATCACCTACCGCGAGGCGGACCTGGTGGTGCAGAACATCCAGCTGTCGCAGCCCGACCCGGCCTCGGGCACGCCGCTGACGGTGACCTGGACGGTGCGCAACGACGGCACCCGCGCCACCCGCACCACCGGCTGGCTCGATGGCGTCTACCTGTCGCGCGACGCATCCCTCGACAACTCCGACGAGCCGCTGGTGGACCGCGGCAGCGACATCGAGTCGTACTGGCGCGTGCGCCAGACCTCGCTGCCGGCGATCGTGCTGCCCAACGGCCAGCGCGCGCCGCACTACCTGCAGCCGGGCGAGAGCTACACCAACACGGCGACCTTCAACCTGCCCGACTCCGTGAGCGGCAGCTTCTACATCATCGTGAAGGCCGACACGCAGCTGCTGCGCGACCCGTACGGCCAGACCGCCAGCACCATCCGCGACGGGCTGCCGGTGATAGACCGTGTCACCGCGGATGCCGTGCACGAATTCGCCAAGGAGGGCAACAACGCCACCAGCGCGCCCCTGACCATCGTCGCCGTCACGCCGCCGGACCTGCAGGTGACCGCGGTCACCGCCGCCGACCACGTGATCGCCGGCCAGACCTTCACGCTGAACTACACGGTCAGCAACCAGGGCGGCAACACGCCATCCGACCAGCTGCGCTGGAACGACCTGATCTACCTGTCGAAGGACCGCTTCCTCGACGTCAACCAGGACCGCTACGTCGGCTACCTGGGGCATTCCGGCGGCCTGGCGGCCGGCGGCAGCTACAGCGGCCAGTACACCGTGACGGCGCCGCGCGACCTGGTCGGGCCGTACTACGTCTTCGTGGTCACCGATCCGGCGCGCGCCTGGGGCAAGGGCGACTTCGGCGACGTGCGCGAATTCGGCAAGGACCAGAACAACGCCACCGCCGCCGCGCAGCCGATCCTGATCGACACGCCGCCGCCGGCCGACCTGAAGGTCACCAACGTGGTGGTGCCGGCGCAGGGCACGGTGGGCACGCAGGTGGAGATCACCTACACCGTGCTGAACGACTCGGACAACCCGGCGCAGGGCCGCTGGACCGACGCCCTGTACCTGTCGTCCGACAACGCCTGGGACCTCGGCGACAAGCTGCTCGGCAAGGTCGACCGCACCGCCGGCGACCTGGCCGGCCACGCGAGCTACACCGCCAAGCTGATGGCGGCGCTGCCGCCGCTGAAGGACGGCAGCTGGCGCATCATCGTGCGCCCGGACCTGTACAACGACGTGTACGAGGGCGCGATCAGCTACACGGCCACCGGCCTGAACATGGCGCCGGGCGAGGCCAACAACCGCATCGCGTCCGGCAGCACGATCCAGGTGACGGTGCCGCTGCTGCAGGTGGCCAGCCCGCAGGCGACCACGCTCTCGGCCGGTGACGTGCGGCTGTACAAGCTGACCGTGGCCGCCGGCGAGACGCTGCGTGTCAGCCTGGACTCGAGCGCGGCGGAAGGCGCCAACGAGGTCTACATCCGCTACGGCGACATCCCGACCTCCTACGCTTACGACGCCGCCTACGGCAATCCGGTGGCGGCCGACCAGCAGGCCGTGATTCCCAGCACGGTCGCGGGCGACTACTACGTGCTGGTGCGCTCGCGCCAGACCGCGGCCAACACGCCGGTGGCGGTGCGTGCCGACCTGCTGCCGCTGATGATCACCGGCGTCACGCCGGACAACGGCGGCACCGGCGACGACGAACACCGCTGGGTGACCGTCGACATCACGGGCGCCCGCTTCAAGTCCGGCGCCCTGGTCAAGCTGGCGCGCCCCGGCGTGGCCGAGATCGAGCCGGCCCGCTGGCAGGTGCTGGACGCCACCCACATCCGCGCGGTGTTCGACCTGCGCACGGCGCCACGCGGCTTGTACGACCTGACCGTGATCAACCCGGACGGCAGCTCCGTGACCGAGCCCTACCGCTACCTGGTGGAACGCGGCATCGAAGCCGACGTCACCATCGGCATCGGCGGCCCGCGCAACATGGAGCCGGGCGACCTCGGCACCTACAGTGTCTCGCTGCAAAGCCTGACCAACGTCGACACGCCGTACGTGCGCTTCGACATCGGCGCGCCCAACATGGGCAGCAGCCTCGACGTGCTGGAGGGGCTGAGCCTGCCGTACCTGGTGTTCGGCAGCAACGTGGGCGGCCAGCCCGATGGCCACACGGTGGACGCGGCCGGCAATACGATGGCCTACGGGCAGACGCCGACCCAGCTCACCGATGCCAGCGGCGCGGTGCGCAACGACATTCCCTGGGCCAGCCTGGACGGCCAGCTGAACACCAGCGGCTTCAACCTGACCCCGGGCTACGCTTTCGACCTCGCGGGCGGCGGCTTTGCCGGCGCCACCTTCAACGTGCAGACCTATCCCGGCCTGGCCGAGTGGATCGCGCATGACTTCGAAGGCCTGCGCGACAAGCTCTACATGGTGCGTCCAGACTGGAAGGCGCAGGGCCTGCTGGATGGCGGAGTCGCCGACCTGAACAAGATCCAGCCCGGCCTGGCGGCCAAATTCCTGTCGGACGAGCCGGACGACCACATCACCAAGAAGGAAGCGCTGGCGATGCCATTCCGCTTCAACGTGCTGGGTGCCGCCACGCCGCTGACGCGCGACGAATTCATCGCCGACCAGCGCGCGCATGCCGAGCGGCTGCGCAACGCCATCCTGGCCGATGACGCGGCGCCGCCCAGCCTGCGCGTGCTGGCCGCCGACGCCGAGCAGTGGGCGCAAGGCTGGCTGGGTGCGCTGGAAACCGCGGGCCTGCTGCGGCCGGTGGATGAAGCGCCGCCTATCCGCAACGGGGCCAAGGTCGTCAGCCTCAACGCCACGCTGGCCACCGGCATCCTGCTGTCCAAGGCGGGCGAGAGCTATCGCACGCAGGCCGATATCCTCGGCTTCTTCGCGCAGGTGCAGAAGTGGTACGGCGACACCGCGGCCTACGCGGGCGACCGCAACGCGGTCAAGGCGGCGATCGACCACTACGAGTACCGCTACGACGCGGACGGCACCGAAGTCCAGGTGCCGGTGCCGGTACTGGCCAACCCGGCCGACTACGACCTGGGCGCCGCCGGTGACACGCACTTCATCAACTTCAACATCTTCGCCGGCGGCGTCGCCGAGCAGGAGTACATCGCCGGCCTGGGCATCACCCAGCAGGCGCTGAACCTCACGCAGTACCTGCAGCAGGCGGCCGCCAGCAACGCGCTGGCCTCCGTGCTGGGCCCGCAGGGCAACGTGGGCGCCGACGGCGCCGGCTACGTGCCGGCCGACGTGGCGCTGCCCTACACCATCAGCTTCAAGAATCCGTCCGCCGGTCCCGCGGGGCAGCTGCGCATCGTTACCGAGCTCGATGCCGACCTCGACCCGCGCAGCCTGCGGCTGGGCGACCTGAAGCTGGGCGACATCAACGTCCACATCCCGCCGGGCCGCGCCAACTTCCAGGGCGACTTCGACTTCAGCGGCAGCAAGGGCTTCATCCTGCGCGTGAGCGCCGGCGTCGACGCCGAGAACCGCATCGCCACCTGGCTGCTGCAAGCCATCGACCCCGACACCGGCGAGGTGCTGCACGACGCCGCCCGCGGCCTGCTGGCCCCGCCGGCCGACCCGAGCCAGGCCGCCAGCTCCAAGCTGCTGGAAGGCTTCGTCAGCTACACGGTGATGGCCAGCCAGGACAGCGACGCCGACGCCGTGATCACCGCGTCGGCGCGCGTGTTCCTCGACGATGCCCCGCCGACGGAGAGCGCGAGCACGAGCGTGAAGCTGGATCGGGCGGCGCCGGCGACGGTGCTGTCGGCGACCAGCCTCGGCAACAGCGGCCAGGGCCTGCCGCAGTACAAGGTGCAGTGGACGGGCAGCGACGACGTGTCGGGCGTCAAGCACGTCACGGTGTACGTCGCCCAGAACGGCGGCGACTTCAGGATCTGGCTGCGCCAGGCGCCGGCGAGCCAGAACCAGGCGATCTTCACCGGCGAGGCTGGCAGCACGTACGAGTTCCTCGCCGTCGCCACCGACTACGCCGGCAACCGCGAAGCGGCCAGCGTGGCCAACGCGGTGCTGCCGGACGATGGCAGCCGGCAGGCCTTGCTGGATTCGCTGGGTGCGACTGAGAGCCTGGACCAGACGCCGGAATTGCCGGCGGCGACGCCGGGGCGGACGTATGCGGACAACGCGCTGTTTGCGCAGGCGAAGAACCAGCTGCCCGGGTTCGTCGCAACGTCCCAGACGCCGGACCTGCAAAGCGTGGTGGCGCCCTTGACGCTGCGCGGTTTCGCGGAAGGCTTTGCATCCAGCGCGGCCGACATCGGTGCGCTGGCGATGGTGCAGCTGCCGGATGGCACGCTGCTGGTGAGCGCCGGTACGCGGCGCAACGAGGTGTTTGCGTACGGCAAGGACGGCGGGCGCAGCACCGTGCCGCTGTTCACGCTGGACCAGCCGGTGCTGGACATGGCGGTCGATGCCGTCGGCCAGCTGTGGGTGCTGACCGGCCACGAGCTGCTGCAGGTGGACGCTGGAAGCGGCGCGATCCTGCGCCGCCTGCAAGGCCCGGGGCAGCAGGAGCTGACCCACGCGCTGGCGATCAATGCGGCGACCGGCGAGATCTACGTTTCGTCGGGTTCCGGCATCGAAGTGTTCAAGCCGGGCGAGGCGAATGAGGGTCGCGCCTGGCGGCACTTCAGCAACGAACAGGTCGGCGACCTGGCGTTCGGGCCGGATGGACGGCTGTGGGGTGTGCGCTGGACAGGGTCCCGCATTGCCGGCGCCGACGCTGCGGCGACGACCGACATCGTCAGCTTCCCGATGAGTGGGCGGACGATCGGGCGCGCGGAGCTGGAATACCGCATCAACGGGCTGGTAGACAGCATTGCGTTCGGGCGCGCGGGAACGGCGCTCGACGGGCTGTTGATCGCGACGACGAATGTGCGGCAGCGGCCGGTGAACAGTGCAAATGACGTGCCGCACCAGACCAGCGTTTGGGGCATCGCGTTGAAGACGCGAGAGGTGCTGCAGCTGGCTCGCGGCGGAACGCGCGGCGAGTCGATCCTGGCGACGGCGGATGGGCGCATCCTGGTGGCGCAAACGGGGCGCGTGGATGAGATCGCGCCAGTGCAGGCGCCGAAGGTGCAGTTCGTCAGCGTTGCCGACGGCGCGCTGGTGCCGCTCCCGCTTGGGGCGATCGCGGTCCGGTTCGACCAGGCAATGTGGACGGGTGCCGCAAACGCGGATGAAGCCGCGCGCACGAACGACGTCGGGTCGGTGCTCAACCCGGCGAACTTCACCTTGCATGGCGTGGGCCTCAACGCCGGCGCGGTGCATGTGCCCATGGCCGTCCAGTGGAATGCGGCGACGAGATCGGTCCTCGTGTCCACTGCCGGCCTGCCGGCCGGCCAGTGGGAGCTGGAAGTTTCCTCGACCCTGCGCAATTTCGCGGAGCTGCGGCTGGCTCAGGCCTATGTCACCGGCTTCACCGCCGTGGTCGACATGAGCCACCAGATTGCGCTGAGCTTCTCGAACACGCGAGGCGACCGCGCCACGGGCGAGATCAGTTACGACATCGATGTGAAGAACATCGGAACGGACGACATCCGCGGGCCGCTCACGCTGGTGCTCGATCCCCTGCGCGCCTTCGGCTCGGCGATCGTCGGTGGCCAGGCCGGCAGCGGTGGCCAGTCGGAGCTGTGGGTGCTCGACCTGACGGCGGGCCTGCAGGCGTTCGGCAACAAGCTGCCGGCCGGTGCGACCCTGCTCGGGCAGACCGTCACCATCCGCCCGCTGTCCTCCGCTTCCGCGGGGCTCGCGGCGCTGGTGAAGGCCGAATTCGGCCATGGCATCTACGCGATCCCCCTGGAGAATGCCCCGCCGGCGCTGGGCGTCGCCATCATGGAACCGGGCGCGGCGGCGAGTGCCGAACCCGTGGGTACCGACATGGGCAGCACCACGTTGCCCGATGCCGCGGTGGGCCAGCCGTGGAGCGCGCGCCTCACCGCCATCGACACGGACGGCGTGCGGATGTTCTGGCAACTTGTCTCGGCTCCGCCGGGCCTGACGTTGACGCCGCTGGCCGGCTATGAGACCGAGGCTGACGGCTACTACCACGGCGCGGTGCTGAACTGGACGCCCACGGCCCGCGATCCCGCCGCCACCGAAATCGTCGTGCGCGTGCAGGACAGCCGCGGGGGCGTGGACACCAGGCGCTTCCAGGTCAGCCTGGCGGGCGGAAACCGCGCGCCGGTGATCGCCAGCGTCAGCGACATCGTGCTGGCCGAAGGGGAAGCGTTGCAACTGCCCCTGGTCGCCAGCGACGCCGACGGCACCACGGTGACACTCACCGTCGACCGGCTGCCGCCTGGTGCCAGCTTCGATGCGCGCACCGGCATGCTCACCTGGGTCCCCGGTTACGACCAGGCGGGTAGCTACGAAGGCGTGACGGTCGTTGCCTCCGACGGCATCACCACGGTCCGCGAGCAGTTCACGCTGACCGTGCTGCAGGGCTATGCGCGGCCCGTCCTGGCGCCGGCGGCTGCCCAGACCTTGCGCCAGGGCGACGCCTACGCGCTCCAGCTCGCCGGCAGCCTGCCCGGCGCCAGCCAGGCCGGCGGCCCGAACTGGCAGCAGGCAGACGGTTCGACGGTGGTGCTGGAATACACGGCAGGCTGGCTGCCTGCCGGCGCCACGCTGAACAGCGAAACCGGCTGGTTCGCCTGGACTCCAGGCTTTATCCAGCAGGGTGAATTCCGGGTGCCGATCACGCTGGTCGCCAGCTACCCGGGCGACGACGGCGAGGAGATCGTCACGCGCACGACGCGCGAGTTCGTCTTCAGCGTCGTCAATGCCAACGGCGCACCCGAATTCGACGCCGGCGTGGATGCCCCCTGGCAGGTCCTCGAGGGCCAGCCGCTGAGGGTGACCGTCTTTGCCTACGACCCGGACAATCCCGACTTCGAGCCGAGGATCCGCTTCACCCCCACCTCGCCCGCCGCGGGGCCGGCCACGACCGCGCCGACGGTCAGCTACCAGGTGCAGGGCCTGCCGGCTGGCGCCAGCTTCGACGCCGAAACGCTGGAGATCGTCTGGACACCGGGCTATGCGCAGGCCGGGACCTACTACGTGACCGTTACCGCAACCGATGATGGCAACGGCACCGGGGTCCCCGCCCACAGCACCGTGACCGTGCCGATCGTCGTGAGCAACGCGAACCGCGCACCGCTGGTCGGCGACATCGCCAATGCCTTCGTGGACCGCGGCGCTGAACTGGAGATTCCCGTCGTCGCGCTCGACGAGGACGGCAATCCGCTGCAGGTGACGGTGGCCGGCCTGCCGCACTTCGCGACCTACACGCAGGTGGAATCGGCCAACGGGCAGGTCCATGGCGTCATCCGGTTCGCGCCGGGAGCGCAGGATCGCGGCGACTACGCCATCACCGTCACCGCCATCGACAATGGCGACGGCGACGTCAACCAGGTCCAGGCCCATGCACGCAGCTTCGTACTGACGGTGCGCAGCGCGAGCGAAGCGCCCGTCGTCACGGTACCCGTGCGCGTTGCTGCCGTGGCCGGCCAGGCCTTGTCCGTTCCCATCCTGGTCGGTGACCTCGACCAGGACGCCCTGACCATCACGGCCGAAGGGCTGCCGTCGGGAGCGACGATCCAGTTCGACGCCCAGTACGGACATGCAGTGCTGGTGTGGACGCCCATGGCGGGAGACGTCGGGACGCACGACATCGTGATCGTTGCCACCGACAGCGGCCTGCCGCCGGCGGATTCCGGCTACCCGGTGCCATCCAACCCGGTTCCGAACGTCACGCGGCAGTCACTGCGCCTGGTGGTGAGCGCCAGCAATGCGGCCCCCGAGCTGCTGGCTGCGCAGGTGAACGGTGCTTCGGTCGCTGCCGGTGGGGCGGTGCTGGCCGTCGCGAGCCAGGAAGGCGCCCCGCTGAGCCTGGAACTGTTCGCCCGGGATCCCGATTCCGACCTGCTGACATGGACTGTCGCCGGCCTGCCGCCGGGCATGGCGCTCTCGCTGGACGCCACTGGCGCCCGCGCAACGCTGCAATGGACACCGGGCGCCTTCGCGGCGCAAGGCAACAACCTGCTGAACGGCAGCGGCGCCATCGATCCCATCAACAACGGCCTCTATCGTGTCCAGTTGGTGGCGAGTGACGGCAGCGCGTTCTTCACCCGCACCATCGACATCACGGTTGCCAATACCAACCAGGCTCCACGGTTGCTGCCCCTGCCGCTGCAGTTGGTGAGCGAAGGCGACACGATCGGCTTCGTGGTGCGGCCCGTCGACGCCGACGGCGACGCCCTGCGGCTGGCGCTCGTGTACGACGGCACGACGCCTGCCGGCGTGCTGTTCGACCCGAACACGGGCTACTTCGAGTGGACGCCGACCCAGGAAGTCGTCAACAACTCGGCGCTCTCCAACCAGCCCTTCACGTTCGCGTTCACGGCCAGCGACGGCCAGGCCACGGCTACCCAGACGGTACAGGTACGCGTGTTCGACGTGAACCGCGCGCCACGCGTCGTGGCCAGCAACCACGCGCTGGTGGTCGGCCAGGCCTTCAGCCTGCCGGTGACGCTGGGCACCTCCGGGCCGGCCGGGCTGGCAGTGTCCGACCCCGATGGCACGGCGCAGACGCAGGCGCTGGCGATCGGCTTCACGGGCCTGCCTGCCGGCGCGAGTTACGACGCGGCGACGCGCAAGCTGAGCTGGGTTCCCGGTCCCGGCCAGGTGGGCGATTTCGTGGTCACCGCTGTCGTGGCGGACACGGCGGTCCAGGGCGCCCTGACGACGCGCCAGTCCTTCGTGCTGCGGGTGGCTGCGGATGCATCGGCGCTCGCACCAACGATCACGGTAAGCACCACGCCGAGCGGCCCGGCGCTGCCGGGTCAGCTGGTGGTGGCCACCGTGCGCGCTGAAAGTTTCGCCGCGATGGGAAGCATAGTCGTGCATGTGCGCGGCCTCGACGCGGCACAGCCGGGAGCCTGGCAACCGGTGGCACTGGACGCTGCGGGCCGGATGCGCTTCACCCCGCTGGCCGCTGGCCTGGTCGACATCCGCGTCACCGCAACCGACGTGGACGGCTTCAGCGCCACGGAGATCCACCGCGTCCGCGTCAAGGACCCGGCCGATCTTGCCGGCCCGGCCCTCACCTGGGTGGGCGCCTTGCAGGGCGCCGGCGTTGCCCTGACCAACGTGTCCGACCTGACCGCGGTGCAGGTACGCATCGAAGAGCAACAGCTCATGGGATGGCGCCTGCAGATCGCGCCGGCGGCCGGCGGCTTCTGGACCACCCTGGGCGGCCACGACAGCGATGCCGTGGCGAGCAACGGCATCGTGACCGCGGCCACCCTCGATCCGGACAGCTTTGCCAACGGGGTCTACACCCTGCGCCTGAGCGCATGGGACCTCGCGGGCCGCTTGCAGGAGATCGAGGCCCGCATCGTGATCGACAGCGCGGCCAAGGATGCGCCGCAAGCCAGCGTCAGCGACCAGGCCTACGCGCTCGGTGGGCACCCATTCAGCCTCACGCGCGTCCTCGATGCGGGCACGCCCGCGGACCTGTTCGACCTGGGTAATTGGCGCATGGCGGGCCTGGACACCGCGCTGACCCACGACCAGTTGCCGCCCACCGGCGACCTGGTGGACGATGCCTGGCGCACGGGCGCGCGAGTCTGGCTGCAGGCGCCGGGTGCGGTCGCAGGCACGCCCTTGAACCTGCGCTTCACGCTCGGTGTCACGAGCGAGCGCCTGGGCGACGCGCCCGGCGCGCCGGTGATCCTGCGGCCGATCTTCTCGAGCACGGTCCCGGGCTGGAGCCTGGTGGCGCACGCCGCCAGCAGTGGGCCAGAAGCGCTGATCCGGCAGGGGCAGCGCCTATACCTGCAGTCCGGCGATGCCGAGGGCATGCCCTGGGTCCCGCAAGGCTACACGCTGACGGGGCCGGACGGCACCAGTTACGCCCTGGATGCGCAGGGGAAGGTCACCGCCGTTGCGTTCACGGATGGCGTCCGGTGGATGGTCGGCAACGGCGGCATCGCCGCGATCCGGGCGGACGGTTCGGCCGCCGAACGGATCGATTTCCTGCGCGATTCGGATGGCCGCATCATCCGCGTGAGCGCCACCCAGGGCACGCCGGTGGCCGCCGTCGCCTACCGGTACGACACCCTTGGGCGCCTCGAGCTCGCGCGTCATCTCGACGACACCGGCACCGGATCGCCCTACGGCTACGACAGCGCAGGCAGCCTGCTCACCGCTTTGCTTGCCGCCAACCTCGGCGCCGCCGTGAACTGGACGGCGCCCACCGTGAACGGCAACACGCCGGGCGCATGGTCCGGCACGTTGGGCCAGGGTGTCGCC
>JAQGMU010000274.1 GCA_028292195.1 Ramlibacter sp.
GCCATCCAGGTAGACCGGGACGCCGGCGAACAGGGTGATGGGCTGGTCGTCCAGCGTGATGCCGCTTTCGATGTGCACGTCCGAGGTCATGAACGGGCTGACGGCGGCGCCGCGCTCCTTCATCTGCTGCACGAACTCGGACTCCTGCCACAGCAGGTTGGGCGTGCCGGCGTTGTCATTGCCGAGCGCGCCGAGGCTGATGCCGGCGGGCGACACGATGAAGTAGCCGACCGTGCCCTCGCGGCCTTGCACGCGGGCGAAGCGATCGCGGAAGGCCGCCTGCAGCGGGTTGGCGTTGAGCCGCTCGGGCGTGGGCCGCGGCTCCGCCAGCAGGCTGCGCACCAGCTGCTGCGTGTCCTCGGCTTCGGCCCAGGCGCGCACCAGCCTGATGCGGCCGTCCATCCAGCCTTCGAAGCGGGCCACCGCCGCGTCCTGCGCGGCGGCCACCCGCGTGGCGAGCAGTTCGCGGTTGGTGCTGTCCACCTGCCACAGGTACAGCCCCGCGCCGACCGCGAACACCGCCACCAGCAGCACATAGCCGGCCCAGCCCCACAGCAGCACGCCGCGGCTGGCGCGGGCCAGCTGCCGGCCCAGTTCGCGGCGCCAGCGCTGCAGCAGGCGGCGCCGGTTCAAGAGGCGTCCTGCCCGGAGTCGCGACTGGCGGCCGCCGCCTCCAGCCGCCGCGCCGCCACCCGCAGCGCCACGGCCACCTCGCGCGCATCGCTGAAGCGGTCCGCCGGCCGCTTGGCCAGCAGGCCCTCCAGCACCGGCTGCAGCGCCTGCAGATGCGGCGGCAGTTGCGGCAGCGCGGCGCGCGCGTGCAGCGACAGCAGCTCCAGCACCGACCTGCCCTGGTAGGGGCGCTCGCCCATCACCAGTTCATAGAGCAGGATGCCCAGGCTGTACAGGTCGGAGCGGCCGGTGAGGCCGGCGCCCGCGATCTGCTCGGGGCTCATGTACGAGGGCGAGCCCACCATCTCGCCCAGCAGGGTGATGGTGGTCTGCGCCGCCAGCTCGCCGCCGGTGGCCTTGGCGATGCCGAAGTCGGCCAGCACGACGTCGGCGTTGGCGCGCACCATCAGGTTCTCGGGCTTGAGGTCGCGGTGCACGATGCCCAGGTCGTGCACGGCGGCCAGCGCGTCCACCACCTGCAGCAGCACCCGCACCGCCTCGCGCGGCGGCATCGGGCCCGTCATGCGCGAGCGCAGGTCGCCGTTCTCGAAGTACTCCATGGCGATGTAGGCCGCGTCGTCGCTGAAGCCCTGGTTGAAGATGCGCACGACGTTCGGGTGCCGCACCGCCGACAGCAGCGAGAACTCGCGCATGAAGCGCGCCCGCAGGTCGCCGGCCGGGTCGCCGAGCGCCAGCACCTTCAGCACCACCAGTTCCTCGTCCTCCTCGCGCCGCGCGAGGTAGACGCTGGACATGCCGCCGCGCCCCAGCTGGCGCAGGATCCGGAAGCCCTGCAGCCGCAGCGGGGCATCCGGCCCATGCAGCGCGCCGGCGCGCAGGGCCGACAGCTTGTCGCCCAGCGCGTCCTTCACCGCGCGGGCGGCCAGGCCGGCGTGCTCACGCGCGTCGGCCCGCAGCCGCGTGATGGCTTCGCCGTCCAGCCGCGAGCGCAAGGCCTGCGGGTGCAGCACCACGGTGTCGACGCTGCCGGCGGCATCCCGGCGCACCATGTCGCCGCGTTGCCGGTCGGTGGCCGCGCGCAGCTCGCAGACCTCGATGGGCGTTTCGCGGCCGCGCACCGTGATGGTGGAGGTGGCGCCTATGGTGACGCTGTCATCCAGCTGCTGCGCCACGGCGCGGCTGGCGACGATGTCCCAGCCCAGTTCCTTGCTGGCGCCTTCCAGCCGCGCGGCGATGTTGACGGTGTCGCCGATGGGAGTGGCGGACTTGCGCGCGCCGACGCCCAGCTGCGTGATGGCGACCTCGCCGCAATGGATGCCGAAGCCGACGCGGAAAGGCGCCAGCCGCGCATCGGGAAACGTCAGCGTCACCCAGGCGGCGAGGCCGCGCGTCAGCGCCAGCATCTCCGTGGCCGCGCGCACGGCGCGCACGGAGGCGGCGGCCAGACCCGGTTCGGGCACGAACACCGTCATCAAGCCGTCGCCCAGCAGCTTGAGGAACTGGCCCCCATGGGCCACCACCGGCTCGCACACGCGCTCGAAGTACTCCGCCAGCAGCGAGGCGACCTCCTGCGACGAGAGCTTTTCGGCCATGGAGGTGAAGCCGCGGATGTCGGCGAACAGCACCGCCGCCTCCGGCAGCAGTTGCTCGGCGGGGCCGTCGGACTCCGGCGGCGACCAGTCCTCGCCGGCGATTTGCTGCGCGAAGCGGCCACGCAGCGAGTCCTCGGCCTTCTTGACGACGGCGCCCTTCAGCACCTCCAGCCGGCCGCGGCGGCGGATCAGGCCCTGCACGGCTTCGATGATTTCGGCGTCGGTGAAGGGCTTGGTGAGGTAGTCGTCGGCGCCCAGCGACATGCCCAGGCGGATGCTGTTGCGGGAGCTGAGGGAGGTCAGCATCATCACCTGCGCCGACGCCAGCTGCTCGTCGGCCTTGAGCGCGGCAAGCACGTCGAAGCCGTTGACCTCCGGCATGTCGACGTCGCAGATCACGATGTCGGGACGCAGCAGCGCGGCCTGCTCCAGGCCGAGGCGGCCGTTGGCGGCGGAGGCGAGCTTGATGTCCGGGCTGGCCAGCGCACGCAGCGCCTTCGCCCTGATTTCCTCGTCGTCCTCGACGATCAACACAGTCAGCATCGTTGTTGTTCCCTGCTCCCTGAGGCCAATTCTTGCTGGCCTGCCCCCTTGTGTTGCATGCGGCAGGGATTGTCAAGTTCGAATGTCACGCTTGGGGGACGCGCGGTCACTTGTGAACACTCTCGCATTAACGGCGGCCGCGTTGGCCACGCGCCAGGTTCGCGAATGGTTCTGACTTCGCTTTTTCCTGTAGCACCGGCAGCTTCTATCTGCTTTTTCCTTCCCCTTTCCCTTGCTACCGTCCTCTCCTGAACACCTCTCACAGGAGACTCTCATGAGAAAAGCACTTGCCCTCGTCGCCATCGTCCTCTCGCTGGGGATGACCGTGGCGATGGACGCGGAAGCCAGGCGGCTGGGCGGCGGCAAGTCCGCCGGCATG
>JAQGMU010000218.1 GCA_028292195.1 Ramlibacter sp.
GCCTTCGTCACCGCGCCGCTGATCGCCTGGGCGACCGGCGGCCGCTACTACATCGCCCGCACCGAAGAGGCCGGCTACAAGCGGCTGGTGGCACGGCGCTGCGTGATCTGCGAGCGCGAGTACGAAGGCCCGGACATGGCGCACTGCCCGGCCTACCAGGGCCCGATCTGCTCGCTGTGCTGCACGCTCGATGCGCGCTGCGGCGACCTGTGCAAGCCGCACGCGAGCCTGTCCGCGCAATGGTCGGGCGCGCTGCGGGCGCTGCTGCCGCGGCGCGTCTGGCCCTACCTCGATACCGGCCTCGGCCACTTCCTGCTGCTGATGCTGGTGATCTCGCCGCTGCTGGCGGCCTTGTTCGGCCTGCTGTACCACCAGGAGTTGCAGGCGCTGCCGCGCGCCAGCGAGCCCGGCTGGCTGGTGCAGGGCACGCTGCGCGGCACCTTCATCAAGGCCTACTTCGCGCTGCTGCTGGTGGCCGGCATCGTGGCCTGGTGGCTGGTGCTGGCGCACAAGAGCCGGCAGGTGGCGCAGGAGGAATCGAACCGCCAGTCGCACCTGCTGATGCGCGAGATCGACTCGCACCGCCAGACCGACGAGGCGCTGCAGCAGGCCAAGCAGGTGGCGGAGCAGGCGCGCAATGCGGCGGTGGGCGCCAACCAGGCCAAGAGCCGCTACATCAGCGCCATCAGCCACGAGCTGCGCACGCCGCTGAACAGCATCCTCGGCTACGCCCAGCTGATGGGCGAAGACACCGCCATGCCCACGCACCGCAAGCACGCCATCAACGTCATCCGGCGCGGCGGCGAGCACCTGCTGTCGCTGATCGAGGGCACGCTGGACATCGCCCGCATCGAATCCGGCAAGCTCACGCTGAACGTCGCGCCCATGCGCTTCGCCGACTTCATGCACGAAATGGCCGGCCTGTTCGAGCTGCAGGCGGCCGCCAAGGGCCTGGCCTTCCGCTTCGAAACCGAGGGCACGGTGCCGGAGGTGGTGCGGGCCGACGAGAAGCGGCTGCGCCAGATCCTGATCAACCTGCTGGGCAACGCGATCAAGTTCACGTCCGAAGGCCAGGTCGTGTTCCGCATCCGGCATGCGCGCGAGATGGCGCTGATCGATGTCGAGGACACCGGCCCCGGCCTGGCGCAGGAGGAGCTGGCGGCGATCTTCGAGCCCTTCGCGCGCGGCAACAGCGCCAGCCACTCGGCGCCGGGCGCCGGCCTCGGCCTGACCATCGCCAAGATGCTGACCGACCTGATGGGCGGCGAGCTGACCGCACGCAGCACGCCGGGCACGGGCTCGGTGTTCCGGGTGCGGCTGTTCCTGCCCGAGGTGCATGCGGCCATGGTGGCGCGCACGCCGCCGCCCAAGGTGCGGCGCGGCTATGAGGGCGCGCGCCGCAAGATCCTGGTGGTGGACAACGAGGAGGCCGACCGCGAACTGCTGGTGCACCTGCTGGCGCCGCTGGGCTTCGAGCTGCGCACCGCCGCCAGCGGCCACGACGCGCTCGACCTGCTGGCCGCCGGCCTGCAGCCGGACGCGGTGCTGGTGGACCTGGCCATGCCGGGCATCGACGGCTGGGAAACCATCCGGCGGCTGCGCCGGCTGGAACCACTGCAGACAAAGATCGCCGTGGTCTCCGCCAACGCTTTCGACAAGGGGCTGGAGAACGACGTCGGCATCCGGCCGGAAGACTTCATCCTGAAACCGGTGCGGCACAGCGAGCTGCTGGACTGGCTGGAGCGCGAGCTGGAGCTGCGCTGGCTGCAGGAACCGCAGCCCACCGCCGCGCCCGTTGCCAACCGCGACAGCTGGGTCTGGCCGGCGACCGAGCTGCTGGCGCCGTTGCAGCAGGCGGTGCAGCTGGGTTACTACCGCGGCATCCTGAACCAGCTGGAAACCATAGACAACGCGCAGGCCGAATGCGCGACATTCACCGCCGCCATGCGCGAGCTGGCGCGCCAGTTCCAGTTCGAGGCCATTGGCCGCGCACTGGCGGCCGCACCGGCGCTGCCGGCAGCAGGAGTAACGACAAGATGAGTGCAATCCTGGATCCGATGCGTGACTACAGCGACGTGGTGCTGGTGGTGGACGACGTGCCTGACAACCTGTCTGTGCTGCACGACGCGCTGGACGAATCCGGCTACACGGTGCTGGTGGCCACCAGCGGCGAGGCCGCGCTGCAGCGGGCGGCGCAGGCCTTGCCCGACATCGTGCTGCTCGACGCGATGATGCCGGGGCTGGACGGCTTCGAGGTCGCCAAGCGCCTGAAGGCCGGGCCGCAGACGGCCCACATCCCGATCATCTTCATGACCGGCCTGACCGACACCGAGCACCTGGTGGCGGCGCTGGAGGCGGGCGGCGTCGACTACGTCACCAAGCCGATCAAGCCCAAGGAGGTGCTGGCCCGCATGGGCGTGCACCTGCAGAGCGCGCGGATGGCGCGCCAGACCCGCAACGCGCTGGACGCCTTCGGCTACGCCAGCATCACGGTGCGTCCCGGCGACGGCAAGCTGATGTGGCAGACGCCGCTGGCGCGCGAGCTGTTGAAGGCCTACTTCGGCACCGCGGCGCCGGAGACGCCGGCGCCCATCCTGGACTGGCTGCGGCGCCACCTGCCGGAGGCCGAACGCAACATCGAGCCGCCGCGCCTGTCGGCCGAACTGGGCGCGCGGCGCCTCTCCATCCGCCTGCACCAGCAGACCGGCGACGACGACTGGCTGATCGTGATGCGCGAGGTGTCGGACGCCGCGGTGATCGAGGCGATGGGGCTGGCCTTCAAGCTGACGGCGCGCGAAGCCGAGGTGCTGTACTGGGTGGTGAAGGGCAAGATCAACCGCGACATCGCCGACATCCTGGGCGCCAGCCCGGCGACGGTGAAGAAGCACCTGGAGCGCATCTTCGCCAAGCTGGGGGTGGAAACACGGACCGCGGCCGCCGGGATGGCGATGAACCGGATCCGGCAGGTGCATCCGCAGTTCGAAGGTTGATGGGGGATGGGGATGGGGAATGAGGGATGGTGGGGTGCGCTGCGCGCAACCCACCCTACACCGCAT
>JAQGMU010000278.1 GCA_028292195.1 Ramlibacter sp.
ACGGCCCGCAACAGGAGACAAAGCAGTGGCCAAGTGGACGGCCTTTCCGCACCTCGGCGAGTTCCAGTTCGACGCCGCGGCAGTGCGGCGGCACTGGAGCCGGCTGCATGCCGGTGACGCCGAGCCGCTGCCGTCCGATCCCGCGGCGCTGGACGCCTGGGTGCTGTTCCACAACGGCGAATTCCAGCGGGCGCTGGAAGCCGGGCTGAAAGCCGGGCCGTCCGGCCTGACGGTGGCCAACAAGGCCACCTGCATCTACGCCAACTACCTGGAAAAAAAGGAAAAGGCGCGCCTGGACCTGTTCCTGGAGGCCGCCCACCGGGCCGAGGCGCAGGTGGCCTCGGAGCCCGACAATCCCAGCGCCTGGTACTGGGAAGCCTATGCACTCGGCCGCTACAGCCAGGGCATCAGCGTCGCCAAGGCGCTGGCGCAGGGCCTTGGCAGCAAGGTCAAGGATGCGCTGGAACGCGCCATCGCGCTGCAGCCGCGCCATGCCGACGCCCACATCGCCCTGGGCGCCTTCCATGCCGAAGTGATCGACAAGGTCGGCTCCCTGATCGGCAGCATGACTTACGGCGCCAAGAAGGACATAGGCATGAAGATGTTCCAGCATGCGCTGACCCTGCATCCCGGCTCGCCGATCGCGCTGATCGAGTACGCCAACGGGCTGGTCATGCTGGAGGGCGAGCGCAGGATGAAGGAAGCCACCCGCCTCTATGAACAGGCGGCCGGGCTGGCGCCGGCCGATGCCATGGAGCGGCTCGACGTCGAGCTGGCGCGCGCCGAGCTGGAAGACTGACGCCCTTACGAGCGGATGAGCCTGGAGCCTACAGTGCGCAAGCGGCGCGGACGGAAGAATCGCGCCCATGAACATTTTCGAAGCGCTCCGCCTGAGCCACGACACCCAGCGCGCCCTGGCCACCCAGATCCTGGAGACCAAGGGCGACTCGCCCGAGCGCAACCGCCTCTTCCGCGAACTCAAACACGAGCTCGCCGCGCACGCGGGGGCCGAGGAGCGCTGCTTCTACACGCCGCTGATCGCGTTCGATTCCACCATGGCGCAGGCCCGCCACGGCATGGCCGAACACCACGAGATGGACGGACTGGTCGACGATCTGAACAAGATGGAGATGAGCTCCTCCGGCTGGATCGCGCATTTCACCAAGCTGCGCGACAAGGTGTTCCACCACCTGGACGACGAAGAGCATGCGATCTTCCAGCTGGCCGGCAAAGTGCTGGGCGAGCGCGAGAAGACCGCGCTGGCGAAAGCCTACGAGGAAGAATTCGCGGGCTTCCGGCTCGGCGAGATGCCGATCAATTCGGCCGAGGGTTGAGGCCGCTTGGTGGGTTCGGTGCGCTAACCCCCATACATGGCACCCCAAATACTCCGTTGGGTGGGTTCGCGCAGCGACCCCACCGATCACTCGCCCCAGGGCAGCATCAGCGTCAGCCAGGCGAGCCGCTCGAACTCCGGCGCGAACTGGTCGATGATGTCCTGCGGCCGCGGGCACATGGCCGTATCGGTGATGACGCCGAACTGCACGCCGCCGCCGTAGCTCAGGATCGACACGCCCAGGCCGATGTCGCCCGAGGCCGGCACCCAGAACATCGCCTGCTCCAGCGTGCTGCCCAGGAACTTGACCTTGTCGCGCGGACCGGGCACGTTGGTCATCACCGCCGTGGTCTTGCGGCCGAACAGGTGCAACAGCGCATCCTGCGCCGGCTTCACCAGCAGGCCGGCGATCGCCAGCATCGCGAACGCCAGCAGTGGCTGGGTGCTGCCTTTCAACGCCTGCATCCGGCGCCGCACCTCGTAGACGCGTTCGACCGGGTTCTCCACGCCCACCGGCAGCACCAGCGGCACCAGGCCGAAGCGGTTGCCCAGCTTGTGGGCCTGCTCCAGCGGCCGCAGGTTGACGGGGATCATGGCGCGGATCTCGACCCCGTCGACTGCGTCGCCCTGCGCGCGCAGGTAGCGGCCGATGGCGCCGGCCACGCACGACAGCAATACGTCGTTGATCGAACAGTTGAGGGCCTTGCCCACGGCCCGCACTTCGTCCAGCGGCAGCGGCGGGCACCAGGCCACGCGCTTGGCGTTGCCCGGCTTGCCCTTCAGGCGCGTCGCCGAGTCGTCGGGCATCAGCGCCATCGCGGCCGCGTCGCCCAGCACCTGGTAGGCCAGCCGCGCCAGTTCCAGCGAGCCGGCCATGCCCTTCTTCGGATCCAGCAGCATCTCCAGCGAACGCGCGGCACCCTCGCCCGCGGCGTCCAGCGCCTTCAGCGCGACGTCGGTGAAGGGCTTGACCAGCGTGTCGGCGAACCAGGCCTCCGGTGCCTCGGGCGCTTCCTTGCGCAGGCGGCGCGGCGGGGCCGCACCCCCGTCGACCAGCGACATCGTCACGGAGATCAATGCAATGCCGTCGGCGATGCAATGGTGGATTCGGACGATCAGCGCGCTGCCGCCCTCGTAGTCTTCCACCAGGTGGGCTTGCCACAGCGGCCGGCCGCTGTCCAGGGGCCGCATCGCCAGTTCGCCGATGCGCTGCTGCAGCGCGGCCTGGGCGCCGCCGGCGCTGCGCTTCGGCAGGCGTTCCAGCACCACGTGCTCGCGGATGTCCACGGGATGGTCGACCCAGCGCATGCCGGCCGTGTCGTCCTCGACGCGCTGGCGGAAGCGGTCGTATTGCAGCAGCCGCTCCTCCATCCGGCGGCACAGGTCGGCGTGGCGGATGGCGGGGCGCAGCGTCCAGACGCCGATGATCATCATCAGGTTGCTGGCCGAGTCCATCCGCAGCCAGGCGGTGTCCACCTTGGACATGCGCTCGCCGGGGCCGGCGCGCTGGCGCTGCTTCATGGGAACGCTCCTCGCGGTTCTTGTTTTGGGGGTCGGCCCTATTCTGCGCAGGGCCCGGACCGTAAGATACGGCGAATAACCCGCAGGAGCACGACTGACCATGGCCGCCCTTCAAGCCGACTTCGACGCCGCCGTCGCCAATTCCAAGAAGCTGGCGCAGCGCCCGGACAACACGACGCTGCTGAAGATCTACGGCCTGTACAAGCAGGCCACCACCGGCGACGTCACGGAAAAGAAGCCCGGCTTCGGCGACATGATCGGCCGCGCCAAGTGGGACGCCTGGAACGGCTTCAAGGGGACCAGCGGCGAGGATGCGAAGCGGCAGTACGTGGAACTGATCAAGTCGCTGAGTTGAGGGCGGGCAGGCCTTCGTAGCCTTCGTAGGTTGGGTTCGCGCAGCGACCCCAACGGTGGGGTTCGCTGCGCGAAACCCACCCTACATTCCGCACCGCATCACTTCTTCTTCGCCGGCGCCTTCTTCGCCTCGTGCTGCTTGGCGGGGTGTTTCACCGTCTTCTTCGCCTCGTGCCGCGCCAGCCCGTGCTCGAAGGCCTTCAGCGGTTCCTTCTGCGCCAGCAGCGAGTCGAGGTTCTCGACGATCTCCGACTCGATCCTGGCGCGGAACATGCCGAGCAGCAGCCCCAGCGTCGCCTCCAGCGTGAAGTGGTCCTTCGTGACCTCCAGCGTCCCGCTGGCGCCGGCGCGTTCGAAGCGCACCGTGTCCGAGGTCTTGCCTTCCTCATAGGTGCATTCCATGGCCAGCTTCCCCTCGGCCACCTCGGCCCAGCGGAAGGCCAGCTTGCGCGCCTGCGCCAGGCCCAGCTTGTGCTCTCGCACGATGTGAATGTCAGCCACCCGCAGCCTCCTTCAGTCTTGCGTGTCGTTCATCCTTGGGCAGCTTGGCCAGCTGCCGCACCGCTTCGTAGAACCGCGGCCAGTCGTCGCCGCCGCGGTGGAACAGGGCCTCGAAGCCCGGCACCAGCTCGTCGTACGCCGCCTGGGCGCCGAAGAACGCGTTGTTGGCTTCCTGCACCCAGCGGTCGTAGCCGCGAAAGCGCACGGGGTCGCCGGTCCAGCCGGCGCGCAGCTGCGCATACTCGTCGCGGAACTGCGCCATCGCGCGGCGCTTGCCCTCTTGCCTGGCCTCGGGCGACAGCCCCGGCGTGTCGTAGGCGGCCTTCAGGCGTTCGCGCGTGGCCCGGCTCAGGTCGCGGAACTGGCGCCGGCGGGCGTCGAAGGCCGCGTACTCGTCGCGCGCCGCCGGCGACGACTGGGTCTCCAGCCAGCGCGTGCCGCCCAGCCGCTCCACCGCCACTGCGAAGGACTCGTTGAAGGTGGTGTCGTTCCTGGTGTAGACCACCTGGTGCGCGAGCTCGTGGAAGACCACCCGCGCCAGCTCGCCCTCGGGGTAGCCGAGGAAGGTGTTGAGCAGCGGGTCGCCGCCGGCCCAGTTCATCAAGCCCAGGGTCGAATAGGCCGTCACCGGGTAGACGCTGACTTCGTAGCCCTCGCCGGCCATTTCCTTCGCCAGCGCGCGCGCCTGGCCCTCGTCGTAGTAGCCGCGGTAGCCGACGCAGCCGGTCACCGGAAAGCACCAGGTCTTGAGTTCCAGCGAATAGGCCGGTGCGGCGGTGACGTTCCAGACGGCGGCAGTGCGATGCAGGTCGGCATAGCGGCGGTAGCTTGGGTTGTCCGGCAGCTTCAGTTCGGCGCTGGCGTAGTCGCGGATGCGCTGCGACAGCTCGAGCCGCTCGCGCAGCCGCGCCGGCATGGCCGGGTCCTGCAGGATCTCGCGCACCGGATGCGACGCGCCCATGATCTTCAGGTGGCCGCCGGCCGACTGCATGTAGTAGCCGAGGTTGCCGCATCCGGAGAGGCAGGCCGTCGCCGCTATTGCCAGGCCCGCCACTGCTGCCAGCGTCATGAATACGGCCTTCTTCCTCACACCGGCTGGACTTCGACCAGGCAGTCGTAGAACACCGGCGCCCGCCCCAGGTCGGTCAGCTTCTGGCTGGTGAGCTGGTTGACGTTGGTGCCGGCCAGGCCGAACTTGCGCCACCAGATGCCCAGGCCATTGACGACGCCCGGGCGCGCGCGGTTCGACACCTTCGCCTTGCAGAGATATTCGCCGCGGTCGTTGAAGACCCGCACGATGGAGCCGTCGACGATGCCGCGCGCCGCGGCGTCGCCGGCATGCAGCTCCAGCAGCGGTTCGACCTCGATGTCGCGCAGGCTGCGCACGTTGACGAAGCTGGAATTGAGGAAGTTGCGCGCCGGCGGCGAGATCATGGCCAGCGGATAGCGTGTCGAGCTGCCCGGCACTTCGTAGTTCGGCAGGTGGTCGGGCAGGCCGTCCAGTCCCTGGCGCGCGAGGCGCTCGCTGAAGAATTCGCAGCGGCCCGAGGCCGTGGGGAAGTTGCCGTCGGCAAATGGCGCGTCCGGGATCTGCAGGGAAGCGAAGCCCTGTTCGAGCAGCTGCCTGAAATCGACCCGGTCGCCGAAGGCCGTCCGGCACAGGCTTTCGTCGCTCTCGGCAAAACAGGGCTCGTCGAATCCCATGCGCCGGGCGAGTCCGCGGAACACGTCGGTGTTGGTGCGCGACTGCCCCATGGGCGCAATGGCCGGCCGGTTCAGCAGCACGTCGGTGTGGCCATAGGCGCCGTGGATGTCCCAGTGTTCGAGCTGGGTCGTGGCCGGCAGCACGTAGTCGGCGTAGTCGACGGTGTCGGTGGCGAACTGCTCCAGCACCACGGTGAACAGGTCTTCGCGGGCGAAGCCGCGCGCCACCTTGCCGGACTCCGGCGCCACCGCCAGCGGATTGCTGTTGTAGACCAGCACGGCCTCGAGCGGCGGACCGAATCCGGGCGAGGCCGGCCGCAGCAGGTCGTCGCCGATGGTGACCATGTTGATGGTGCGCGGAGTGCGTCCGGCCAGCAGGTCCGGCCGCTGCAACGCCGCCTTGTCGATGGGGAAGAAACCCGACGAGGACAGCAGCAGGCCGCCGGCGCGATGGCGCCAGGCGCCCGTGAGTGCCGGCAGGCAGGCGATGGCGCGCACCGCATTGCCGCCGCCGCGCACGCGCTGCATGCCGTAGTTCAGGCGGATGGCGGCGGGCTTCGTGGTGCCCCAGGCGCGCGCCAGCGCGCGGACCTGCTCCACCGGCACGCCGCAGACCTGCGCCGCCCGCTCCGGCGTCCAGCGCAGCGCCCGCTCGCGCAGGCCCTCCCAGCCCACGGTATGCCGCGCGATGTAGTCGGCATCGAGCCAGTCGTTGACTATCAGTTCGTGCATCAAGGCCAGCGCCAGCGCGGCGTCGGTGCCGGGCATCAGCTGGATGTGCTCGTGGCACTTCTCCGCCGTCTCGCTGCGGCGCGGGTCGATGCAGACCAGCCGGGCGCCGTTGCGCTTCGCCACGTTGGCGAGACGCCAGAAATGCAGGTTGCTGGCGATCGAATTGCTGCCCCAGATGACGATGAGGCGCGACTCGGCGAAGAACTCCACCTTCATGCCGACCTTGCCGCCCAGCGTCTGGGCCAGGCCCTCGGCGCCGGCCGAGGCGCAGATGGTGCGGTCCAGGAACGAGGCGCCGAGCTTGTGGAAGAAGCGCATCGCCATGCTCTCGCCCTGCACCAGGCCCATGGTGCCGCAGTAGCTGTAGGGGAGGATGGCCTGCGGGTCGCGCGCCGCGATGGCCGTCAACCGATTGGCGATGGCGTCCAGCGCCTCGTCCCAGCCGACCGGCTCGAAGCGGCCGGAGCCCTTGGGGCCGACGCGCCGCAGCGGCGTCAGCAGCCGCTCGGGGTGGTTGGTGCGCTCGGCGTAGTGCGAGACCTTGGTGCACAGCACCCCCGCCGTCGCCGCGTGCGCGGGATTGCCCTGGACCTTGATGGCCAGTCCGTCCCGCACGGTCGTGATCAGCGCGCAGGTGTCGGGGCAGTCGTGCGGGCAGGCGCCACGCACCTGGTGGGTGGCCGGGCTGGCCAGCATGTCATCCATTTCGTCGTTCGGGTTCGTCCAGGAAGCCATGGTAGCCGCCCGGGCCTGCGCCGGGGCGGGGCGGGCTCAAATCGGGGACCGGACGCAGAGGACGCAAAGGTTACGCAGAAGACGCGGAAAAAACCTTCAAAAAATTTCTTTTGGATTCTTCTGCGTCCTCTGCGTAACCTTTGCGTGTTCTGCGTCCGGTTGTTCGGCATTTCACCCCAGGCTGCGGATCTCGGACAGCCCCTGCATGAACGCCTGGCAGCGACCCAGCTGCTCCAGGCTCACGTATTCATCGGGCTGGTGCGCCTGCCCTATGCTGCCCGGGCCGCAGACCACGGTGCGGATGCCGGCGTTCTTGAAGATGCCGGCCTCGGTGCCGAAGGCCACCTGGGTCGTGCGCTGCTCGCCGGCCAGGCGCTGGGCCAGCCGGGTGACGTCGTCCTGCGTCGAGCCCAGGAAGCTCGGGATCTCGCAGATGGTCTCGAAGCGGAAGCCGGTGTCCGGCGCCACCTTCCGCATGGCCGGCTCCAGCGAGCGGGCATATTCGACCACCTGCTGCTGCATCGCATGCACGTCGGCGGTCGGCAGGTCGCGGAATTCGTAGCGGAACTCGGCGTCGCGCGGCACTACGTTGTCGGCGATGCCGCCGTGGAACTGGCCGACGCTGGCGGTGGAAAACGGCACGTCGAAGCCCTCGTAACGCGGCTCCTCGCGCTCGAAACGCTCCGCCATGTCACGCACCCGGCCCACCACCCGCGCCGCCATCTCGATGGCATTCACCGATTGCGGCGTCAGCGAGGAATGCGCCTCCTTGCCGCGCACGCAGCAGCGATAACGGTAGACGCCCTTGTGGGCAATGGCGGGCACCATGCTGGTGGGCTCGCCCACGATGCAGGCCAGCGGCTGGATCCCGGCCTCGCGCATGTCGGCGATCAGCTCCTTCACGCCGAAGCAGCCGATCTCCTCCTCGTAGCTGAAGGCGAGGTGGATGGCGAACGGCGCGGGGCTGTTCAGGAAGGCTTCGGCATGCGCCACCGCCAGCGCGATGAAGCTCTTCATGTCGGCCGAGCCGCGGCCGTACAGGCGGCCGTCCTTGACCACGGCGCCCAGCGGATCGACCGTCCAGTCCTGGCCGTCCCAGGGCACGGTGTCGGTGTGGCCGGACAGGATCAAGCCGGCCGGCTTGCCCTCGCCCAGCGTGGCGAACAGGTTGGCCTTGGTCTTCTCGGCGTTGAAACTCAGCCGGCTCCTGACGCCCAGCTTCGCCAGCTCATCGCGGATGAAGTGGATGAGGGGCAGGTTGGTGTTGGCGCTGACGGTGTTGAAGCGCACCAGCGACTGCGCCAGCTCCAGCGCACGCGAAGACAGGGTAGGAACGGCCATGCGCCATTGTCGCGGATTCCCCGCCTAGGCACGCTCCTTGCGGGCGGCTAGACTGGCCGATTCCAGCAGGTATTACCGGACCGTCTGTATGCAACTCCTCGACTCCATCGTCACCCAGGCCGCGTCCATCGCCGCCGTCCGCCGCGACATCCACGCCCATCCCGAACTGTGCTTCCAGGAGCAGCGCACCGCCGACGTGGTGGCGGCCAAGCTCACCGAATGGGGCATTCCTGTGCACCGCGGCATGGGCACCACCGGCGTCGTCGGGATCGTCAAGAACGGCACCTCGGCGCGCGCCCTCGGCCTGCGCGCCGACATGGACGCCCTGCCGATGCAGGAGTTCAACACCTTTGCCCACGCCAGCAGGAACGCCGGCAAGATGCACGCCTGCGGCCACGACGGCCACGTCGCCATGCTGCTGGCCGCGGCCCAGCACTTCGCGAAGAACCGCAACTTCGACGGCACGGTCTACCTGATTTTCCAGCCGGCCGAGGAAGGCGGCGGCGGCGCCCGCGAGATGATCAA
>JAQGMU010000283.1 GCA_028292195.1 Ramlibacter sp.
CCGGTCTCGACCGACCTGTTAGACGTCGGTCCCGGAAACAAGCGGGAAGGCTCCGGGATCTCGAAGAGATTCGACAGATAAATCGATGTCGAGGTACGGCCAATAGAGGTGATTCTCGGCAGGCCGCTCGACTGCGAGAATTTGCTCCACGGTCGCCTTCTTGAACCATGGGAACTCGGAGTACGGAACCGCAAGTTCCTCGTTTCCGAGCAGTACCCAAAATCCGTGAGCCGAGATGTGGGTGACTTCAGCTCCCGAAGTGACGACGCCAGGCATCTTCAATCTCCTTCAAATGGACGCTGACCACGGCCTACGCTTGCCGGAGTTGGGTCACGGAAAGACCCATATTCACGGCCAAGTGTACGTCGGGTGTGAGCCAGAACTTAGCCTCGCCATCGGGGTGAGCGACATGGACATGGATTCGAGGCTCTTCCCGAGAGAAAAAGAAGAGTCTGAACTGCCCGTCACGAACGATCGTCGGTGCCACGTCAAGAATGTAGCAGACGCTCTGAAAGGGTCTTGCGCCGACGTCTAACGTCGGAGTTGACCGGCTCGCAGTGGCATTGCGCCGCGAGGCGTACGCTCACCAGCACGCTTCGCGGCGCAATGCCGCTGCGTGTCCGCGTCGAACGACCTGTTAGCCCTCATCCCTCAGCCTCCCGATCCAGTATGTCGGCCGCCTTCGGTTGTGTGCGATGGCATGAACAAGGATGCCGTAGTCCGCCTCGGTGTACACGAGCGCGAACGGGAACGTTGGAAGCAACCGACGGCGTGCTACCCCGGCGATGGGTGCCCCAGCCTTCGGTGATGAGGCTGCGAGCTCCGAAGCCGCCTCGACTTCAGACCGAAAGCGAGCACCCAGCCCGGTGTGGCGATTCTCGTAATAGGAGACTTCCGCCAGTAGTTCGGCTCGGGCCAGCGCGGTAAAGCGCGCCTGCTTCACGGGGCGATACGACGGGCTTCGGCGAATACGTCCTCGGCGGCGTAGGTCTCGACCTCGCCACGCTCAAAGGCTTCAACTCGACGTCGAATCTCTTGCTCCCAAGCTGCTTCGACTTCCGCAATCGGCTCGTCGTGCAATGAATCCAGGAGCAGCTCCACCAATCGGACACGCTCCTCCGGCTCCAAGGACTTGGCGCGTTCAACGAGATCTGCAACAGGGTCGGCCATAGGGTGCTCCACGACTGCATTCATGATACGCCGACTGCTACGGAGTGCCACATTGCGCACCCGCGGGAGACAACTGCCAGGACGGCGCCGCTAAGCCATTGATCGACCATCAGAAATTCCGTGGTTCCCGGCTTCCGACTGAGGCTTCCGCGCGACATGGCCTTGCTCGCCCTTGGCCGGAACACCTCGTCCCCCCTTGCGACCAGCGAATCCGTGCGCATGCGCCGCGCCTGACGATCACCCCTTCGCTTTCGCAAACTGCCTCGCCGCAAACCCCCACGCCAGCCGCGACGCATCCGGCCCCAACGCATCGCTGTACGGCTCGCCCTTCGCCCCGCCGCTCCAGGCATGCGCCAGCCCACCGATCTCCACGTACGTTGCAATGACGTTGCGGCCCCGCGAGAAGTCCGTCACGTTCATGGGATAGCGCTTGCCGCGCTGCAGGCTGCGCCGCGCGCCTGCCTTGGCCTGCGCGGCATCGGCCCAGATCCGCACGGCGGCTTCGCCGTTGCTCGCAGCGACCACGTCGTCGCGGCCGCCGTGGATCACCATCAGCGGTGGCCACGACTTCATCATGTCCGCGGGCGTCGTGAGCAGCGGCGCCGTCCCGCGCCGTCCGTGCATGGCCTGGACGGCGGAGGCCGTCGACGAGGCGGTGCCCGGCGGGATGCCGGAATGCATGATCACCGCCTTGAAGCGCCCGGGATCATGGGTTGCCAGCAGGGCCGCCATGCTGCCCCCGGCCGACAGGCCGGCAACCGCGATGCGTTCCCTGTCCGCGCCATAGAGCAGGCAGACCTGGTCGATGGCCTTCATGATCAAGCCCACTTCGGCGCGGGCCCGGCCATTCTGGGTCTCGTACCAGTTCCAGCAGCCGCGCACATTGCTCAGGCGGTCCTGCTCGGGGTACAGCACCAGGAAGCGCTGCTGCTTGGCGATGCGATTCATGCGCGTGCTGTCGGCGAACGCGTTCGCGTCCTGGCCGCAGCCATGCAGCATCACCAGCAGCGGCAGCTTTTCCCGCAGGGCCACACCCGGCGGCCGGTACAGGCGATAGCGCCGCGCGCCCCCGGCGCCGATGGCGACGCCGCTGATCCAGTCGCCCTCGACCGGCCGGCGGATCGGCTTGCGCAAGGCCGGCGCCATCCAGTCCAGGCGCCTGGCCCGTCGCTTGGGCGCAAGGCTGCGCGTGATGAGCTTGGTCCATGCGGACAATGGGTTTCGCTTGGCCATCGGCCATTGTGCGGGCCCTGCCGCCACCGGCCGCCGGGTAGGTACTAGTACCTGCGGCCTTGTCCTGCCCGGATTCGGCTCAACGCCCTGCCATCACGTACAGCCACAGCGACTGCACGTCACCCGGCTTGAGGATGCCGCCCCAGGCCGGCATCGCGCGCAGGCCCTGGTTCACCGAGCGTTCGAAGCGTTCCTGCTGGTCCGCGGTGATGGTGCGCAGGTCGAAGAACGCCGAGCCCGGGGTGACCATGTTCAGGCCATGGCACCGCGCGCAGAAGCTGCCATAGAGCTGACGCCCCTTCTCCGCCGAGGGCTGCATGTCGGCTGGCTGGGCGGCGGCCGGCGAGAGTGCCGCCGCCATCCATGCGCCGGTGCACAGCGCGCGCAGTGCCGCCCGCCTGGCCATCCACTTCATCGTTGGCGCCCTCACTCGGGAAGTGCAAAGGTCCAGAGCGATGAGCCGGGCACCACGTTGGTCAATTCGGGGTCTCCCGACAGCGCGCCATAGACTGTCGCGGCCCCGCTCGTCACCGTCACGTACTGCTTGCCATTGCGCTCCCAGACGATCGGCAGCCCGGTGATGCCGGAGCCGGTCTGGAACTGCCAGAGCTTGGTGCCGTTCCTGGCATCGAAGGCCATGAATTCGCCGGTCTGCGCGCCGGTGAACACCACGCCGCCCGCGGTGGAAACCACGCCCGACCAGTACGGCGCCTTGGTCGGCGATTCCCAGATCTTCTTGCCGGCCACCGGGTCCCAGGCCACCAGCGAGCCGCGCACGCCGTCCTCCGGCGAGACGAAGCCGGCCAGTTCCAGGCCGAGGTACCAGGTCGGCTGGGCCGGTCGTTCCTGCGCCACGTACTTGATCTTCATGCCCAGGTTGATGGTGTTGAAGTACGCGATGCGGCGCGCCGGGTCGTAACTCATGGGCATCCAGTTCTTGCCGCCGAACGCGCTGGGCCAGACTTCGATGAAGTCCGTCATCTTCTCGGTCTTGCGCACCATGGCCGTCATGGGCGTGTCGATCGGCCGGCCGGTGGCCATGTCGATGCCGCTGGACCAGTTGATCTTCCTGGCGAAGGGGGTGGCAGACAGCAGCTTGCCGTTGGTGCGATCGAGAACGTAGAAGTAGCCGTTGCGATTGGCCTGGATCAGGACCTTGGTCGGGCTGCCGCCCATCGGCAGTTCGGCCAGCACGAGTTCGTTGGTGCCGTCGTAGTCGTACGGGTCGCCGGGCGAGAACTGGTAGTGCCAGACGATTTCACCGGTGGCCGGACGCAGCGCCAGCACCGAGCCCACGTACAGCGTGTCGCCGCCGCGGGTCGCCGGATTCCACGGGCCGCCGTTGCCGGTGCCCCAGTAGACGAGGTCCAGCTCGGGGTCGTAGGTGCCGGTCAGCCAGGTCGGCGCGCCGCCATGCTCGTAGCGGCCCGGCGCCCAGGTGTCGGCCCCCTTCTCGCCCGGCCCCGCGGTGGTCCAGCGGTGCCACTTCTTCTCGCCGGTCTTCAGGTCCCAGCCATCGAGGAAGCCGCGCGCACCGTACTCGCCGCCCGAGATGCCGGTGATCAACACGCCGCCGGCGATCAGCGGCGCGTGGGTCATGCTGTAGCCCTGCTTGTAATCCGCCGCCTGCTTGGTCCACACCGTCTTGCCATCCTGCATGTTCATCGCCACGACCTGCGCGTCGATGGTGGTGCGGTACAGCACGCCGTCCATCACCGCCATGCCCCGGCTCTGGATGCCGCAGCACAGGTAGGCATTGATGTCGGCCGGGAGCTTGACGGGCACGCGCCACTTCTGCCGGCCCGTCATCGCGTCGACGGCGATCGTGGCGTCGTGCATGGAGACGTACATGACGCCATCGACGATGAGCGGCTGCGTCGAAGCGTTCGCGGTGTGGTTCAGGCTGAGGTTCCAGGCCGGCACCAGCCGCTTGACGTTGCCCGTGTTGATCTGCCGCAGCGGCGAATAGCGCTGCTGCGCCCAGCCCATGCCGTAGGTGGTGACATTGGCCGGGTTGGCGGCGTCGTTGCGCAGGTCGGCCAGCGACTGGGCGCCGGCGCCCGTCGCCGCCGCAGCCGTGAGTGCCAGCGCCAGCGCGCGCGCGAGGGAAAGGTAGTTCATCGTGCCTCCGTGTGAGATGGATGTTTGGCTGGGACTCGACACCTTCCCGGTCCACGCAAGTACTACCTTTCCATTCTTCGACCGCGCCCTGGGCGGCGGCTTGGGTCAAACCCGAGTTTGCTGCGCGCGGTTACGCGAATTTCTCAAAATGAAACACTCGCTGGTGCCTCGGCTACCATGGCGTCACGGAGGAGGGCAAATGACAAGCAAGTGGTCAACGCGGCGTGTGCCTCTCCTGATCGCCGCCGCGGCACTGCTCTCCCTGCTGGCGGCCCTGTGGTTCACGCACGGCTCGAAGTCAGGACCCGTGGTCATCCTGGACCCTGCCCGCATCATCCTGTTGCGCACGGCCGGCGGTTTCCTCGAGGTGGGCGCGATGGAAAAGGTGGAGGAGTTCGGCTGGAGTTCCCGCTACACCTGCCCGCTGGTCGATTGTCCGGACCTCCTGACACCCACGATCTCGCGGATCCGCGTGCGGGCCCACTATGTCTACAGGCTGCCCCTCGCGGACGAATGGAAGCTTGAACTGGCGGGCGACCACTACAAGTTGACCGTGCCCCAGCCTCAGCTGCAGGCCCCGGTCGGCTTCCACACCAACGACTTCGAGATCCAGACCGTCACCAGCGGATGGTTTTCGCCCCCGGCCGCCGCCAATCGGGAAGCGGTGATACGCCATCTGGGGCCGGAACTGGCCCAGCGCGGCTCACAGTTGCCCTACCTCGAGGCGCAGCGGCCCAACGCCGAGAAGACCGTCCAGGAGTTCGCCCGGAAGTGGATGATCGAACAGGGGAAGAAGGCGTCCCTGCCGATCCGGGTCGCGTTCAGCGCACCGAGCCCGCTCTGAGGCTGGCCTCGAACAATTCGCGCAACTTACTGTTTGCGCGTTGTCGCCTGCGCCTCTTCGACCAGCCGCCTGGCATCGCGCAGCTCGCGCTCGACCTGCTTGTTCGCGGCCTGCGCCGACCTTTTCTCGTGCGCCGATGCGCCAAGGCGGCTCAATGCGGAAACCACGGCATCGTGCCGGGCGGTAGCGGCTTTCAGCCGGGCAAGTGCCTCCTGAAGCTTTGCTTCGGCATCGGCTTGCGTAGGGGTGCTGTTGTCGGGAATAGGCTTTTTGACCATGTGCTGCGCTCATGAAGCGTGCGTGAACGAAAGGACGACGATAGCAGGAAGGCCCCAAACCAGGCCCGCACCCACGGCGGAACGGGGTGTGGCGCCGTGGGACCTGATCGTGAGGCGTCGTGCGGGCCTGGAGCGCACCAGGAACTACCCGAAGGTGAATGCGTAGGCGCGCACACCCGGATCAAGGAACTCGATTTCGAACAGGCGCTCCCGCCGCGGGTCGGCTTGCCGCACGAGCTGGTACAGGCGGTGCGTGTCCACGCTGCCGGCGCCATCCGCTCCGATGTCCGTGCCGCGATCGCTTCCGGGCGCCTGGCCGTCGATCCGCACACGGAAGCGCACTGGTCGACCGTCGTGCGTCGGGCCGAGCACGAGATGGACGTCGCGCGCGCGGAACCGGTAGGCGATCCGTCCGCCGGCCTGCGCGAGCTCCACGTGTTCTTCGGCAACCTGCCAGCGGCCCCCAAGCGTCCACCGGTCGGGGCCGAGCCGCGGCGCGGGCGTGAAGAGCTGGCCGGTGCCACGCCGCAGCTCACCCTCTGCCGCGACGAAACCCTGTGCCCGCGCCGCGCCCAGGTAGGTTTCGCCGGAAGCGGGCGGAAGCGGGCCCGCCGCGGCCTGGGTGCCGGCTCCCTTGGGATCGACCAGATCGCGGGGCACGTTCGTCCTTCCGGCCTCCTGCAGCAGCTTCTGGATCATGCGCTCAGCTTCCTCGTAGCCGCCCTCTCCCACCTGGCGATGGCGCCGGCGTCCCTTCGCGTCGATGAAGTCCAGCGTCGGCCAGCCCTGCACGCCCGACGACCGCCAGATGGATCGCTCGCTGTCCAGCACCACCGGGAAGTCGATGCCCAGCTGGCGGGCCGCCCGCTCCACGTTCTCCGGTCGGCGCTCGAAACCGAACTCAGGTGTATGCACCCCGATGACGACGAACCCATGCGCTTCGTACTTCCGCGCCCAGGCGCGGACATAGGGCAAGGTCCGCAGGCAATTGATGCAGGAGTAGGTCCAGAAGTCGAGCAGCACGACCTTTCCCTGCAGCGAGGCGGGCGCGATCGGCGCGGCGTTGACCCAGCCCTTTCCTTGCGCAAGGGCGGCCAGCGCCGATGCAGCGGGCCCGGACGGTCCATCCACCGCAGCGCAGGTGATGGCCAGCGAAATCGCCGCCAGCAATGCCGCGGCCCCTCGAAACAGATGCATGGCTCGCATGGGCGTTCCTCCGTCCTGTCTGGTCATTCAAGGTGCTCCTGTCTACCATCCGCCCGTGGCAAGCCAGTCTTCCACCACGGACAATTTTTCCACGCCGAAGAACGACTCGCCATCCACGATGAAGAAGGGCGAGCCGAAGACGCCGCGCTGGATCGAGTCATCCACGTTGCGCCGCAGCAGGTCGGCCGGACGCCCTTCGGCGCGCGCCGTCTTGAAAGCCTGCCAGGACAAGCCGGACGCGGTCACGCATGCGCCCAGGACGCTGTCCTGCGCGATGTCGAGGCAATGCACGAAGTAGCTTTCGAAGATTCGGCCCGCGAGGCGTTTGGCGGATGCCGGGTCGAGCTCCCTGGCCCAGGCAAAGGCGCGTCCGGCCTCCACGGGCCTCGATGTCGGGGAAGATGCCGGGCGTTCGAACGGCACTTCATGCTGCCTCGCATAGCGCATGGCGTCGTTGATGACATACAGCCCTTTCAGGGGAAGCTCCACGATGGGCGGGAGGCCCATCACCTTGAGCACACTCACGCCTAGCAACATCGAGGTCCACTCCACCTCGCGGCCATGCCGGCGGGCCAGTTCGTCGATGCGCAGGCTCGCGAAATAGCCGAAGGGCGAGATGAAATCGAAATAGAACTGGACCGGCGTTTTTGGTGCGGCCATGGCTGTCCTCGGCACGGGATTCAGGCGGCGTCTGCCGGGGACGCTGGCCACTCGAGGGTGAGCAGGTAGCCCTGCAAGGCGGCAGCGATCCGCTGGCGGGTTTCGCGGGCGACCTCCGCCTCGGCAGCTGCCAACTCGATGCACACGACCTGGCCCAGGCCGGGGTCCTCACGCACCGACAGGGCCGCGATCGGCTCACCCTGGAGCACTTCCAGCAAGTGCCGCCGTGCGCAGTCCTGGCGCAGCGCGGGCTTGTAGATCTTTCCCACTGCGGTCATGGGCAGTTGCTCCACGACGAAGAGCCGTCGCGGAAGCGCGGGCGGTTCGTTGATGATGGACTTCGCGAAGGCCAGCAGTTCCTGCTCCGTCACGCTGGCGCCCTGGTGCAGCGTGACATAGGCCACCGGCACTTCGCCGGCGTAGGCGTCCGGCATGCCCACCGCACCCGCATCGGCCACCGCCGGGTGCCGCATCAGGCACTCTTCGATGGCCGCTGGATCGATGTTGTGGCCGCTGCGGATGATCAGGTCCTTCGCCCGGCCGGTGATGCGCACGCGGCCGGTGGCGTCGACGTAGCCGATGTCGCCGGTCACCAGCCAGCCGTCCTCGGTGAACAGGGTGGCGGATTGGCCAGCGTCCTTGTAGCCTGGCGTCACGTTGGGGCCGCGCACCACGAGCACGCCTGGCTCACCGGCCTTGCAGGATCGGGGGGAGGCGCCGATTCCATCCAGCGCGCGCGCCTCGACCTCGCAGAACGGAATCGGACAACCCGCCGATCCCAGGACCCGCTCCCGCGACACCGGATCGACGCAGATCACGCCGCCGGCCTCGGTCATCCCGTAGACCTCGCGCAGCGGTTTGCCCGTGAGCAGTTCCATCTGTTCGGCGACACCGCGCGGCAGCAGGGATGCGCCGCAGATGTTGATGCGCACGCGGCTCAGGTCCGCACCTTGCGGATCCACCTTCACCACGGCCGAGAGCGCCGTAGGCACGCCGCCGACCAGGGTCGCCCCGGTGCGTTCCACGATGCGCCAGAAGTCGGCGACGATCCGCGGGTTCCGGAATCCTGTCGGCGACAGGATCACCACCTCCGCACCCGCGACGAACATGGCCAGGCTGCAGAAGATCGCGGAGGCCACGTGGAACATCGGCAGTCCGTTGAGGATCACGTCGCCGCATCCGGCCCCCACGGCCCACGCGCCGCCGTAGGCCGCAGCCAATTGATTGCGATGGGTGTGGACGACCAGCTTGGGGGCGCCTGTCGTCCCCCCGGTGTGGAAGTAGGCAGCGACCTCGTCCAGCCCGGGCCGGTCGGAAAAAGCCAGGCTCGACGGACTTGCCTCCAGGAGGTCCTGCAGCAGGTGAACACCACCCCCGCCCTCGCCCTTCTCGCCGCCCACCTGGATCAGCGCGCCGATCGCGGGCACCAGTTCCTTCACCCGCCTGGCCTTGGCCCAGATCCCGGTGCCTGGCAGCGGGCCGAGCGCCACCAGCGCGGTGGCACCGGCGGCCCGGCACAGCTCGGCGATCTCCTCGACCTGGAGCAGCGGATTGAGCGGCAGGGCCGACGCCGCCGTGGCCGCGCCCCACAGCACGAACTGGGTCTCCACCAGCGCGGGCAGCATGTAGGCCACCACGTCGCCCCGCTGCAAGCCGAGCGAGCGGAAGGCATTCGCCGTGCGCGCGATCCCAGCCACCAGCCCGGTGTAATCGAGCTTGCGTGGCGCGGCATCCGGGTCCGTGGCGAGGAAGGTGATGGCCGTCCTGGCGCCGCAGCGCTGTCCGGTTCGCTCGATGGCATCGAACACGTTGCCCGCCTGCATCCAGTCCTCGAACCGCATGCCCGCAACCGGTGTGGCTATGGTGGGGGAAGGACTGTGCATGCTGATGGCCGTGCGTTCAATGGCCGCGCACTGCGTCCGCGATGGCGGCAAACGCGCGCCGGTCGAGGTTGTGCGTGACGGCCGTATCGCCGGCGGGGTGGGTCGACAGCTTGATGATGACGAGCTCGGCCGCCGGGTTGATGTGCATGTGCTGACCGAACAAGCCCTTCATCTCGAACGTGCCGTCACGGTCGTGCGGAATCCACCACTGGTTGTGGTACGAGTAGCCGGCCCGCATCGCCTGCCCGTTGGCCTTGAACTTCTCGCTGTCCGCGCCCTTGCGGATTTCGGCGATGACACTTTCCGCAACCACCTGCCGGCCATTGGAACGGCCCCCGGTGCGCAGCGTCTCACCCAGCCGCCCCAGGTCCCGCAGCGTCGCGTTGAAGCCCACGCTGGTGACCTGGCTGCCGATGGGGTCGACCCACACATAGGCGTCGTCCTGCGCCCCGGTCCTGGACCAGATCCGCTCCGACAGCAGCTCGGCGTAGCTCTTGCCCGTGACCCGTTGCAGCAGCCAGCCCATCACCTCGGTGTCGACGGTCTTGTACCTGAATCCCACCCCGTGCTCGCCCTCCTTCTTGACGGTCACGAGGAACTCGGGGATGGTCCGCGGTCCGCTGTAGGCGGGCGGCGCCGGTACGATGCCGGCCGCATGCAGGTACTGGAAGATGCCGGAGCTGGGGTCACGGAAGTCCTCCTTGTAGGCGACGCCGGTGGTCATGTCGAGCGTCTGTTGCACGGTGGCATCCGCCCAGGCGCTGTCCTTCAGCTCCGGCAGGTACTTCGTGACCAGTGCAGTGGGGTCGATGACGCCTTCCTTGATCAGCATCGTGGCGAGCAGGCCGGTGAACGACTTGCTCATCGAAAACAACGCATGGGGCTGGTGCGCCGTCATGCCGGAATAGTACTTCTGGAAGATGACGGTGCCCTTGTGCAGGACGAGCAGGCCGTCGGTATAGGTCGCGCGTTGCCAGTCGGCCAGCGTCGTCCTGCCACCCTTGTCGTCATCGAACGCGAGCGTGCCCATGTCCTGCGGCCGCTCGCGCAGGGTGGAAGGCTTCTCGTCGCCGCGCCAGACCTGCGCCGTCGGCCCGAGTTCGCGCAGGTGGTGGAAACCCCAGCGCCCGTTGGGGAATTTCAGCAGCGTGCCCAGCCTGACGACCTTTTCGGCCGGCGGCGGAAACCCTTGCATCACTTCCAGCTTCACCGGATCCGTGGCTTCCGGCGAGGGCTGCGAAGCCTGCGCCATGGCTGCCGAGGCGCTCGTTACGAGGGCGACCGCGATGGCAACGGCGCGCAGGGGATTCGAGAGGCTGTGCATGATCATGTCTTTCCAGGTTTGGGTTTCAGGACTTGCGGGGGGGTGATCGGGCGGTTGTTCTCGCCGTCTTGCGCGACGGGACGGGGGCAAGGGGCTTCCTGGCGTTTTCGCGGACGGGCGACTCGCGGGTGCCGCGCGCCAGGGCCGACATGGTCTGTTCGTGGAGCTTGCGCAGTTCGGCGTCGTCGGCCACGATGCCCGCGAGCCGCAGCATCACGAGGCCGTGCGCGGCCGCCCACAGCATCTGTCCCAGGGCATGCGGCTCGCCGTGCAGGATGCCCCCCTCGACCAGGGGCGTCACGTACGCAACCATGCTGCGGAGGGAACGCGCGAATGCCGCCGCCAGTTGCGCATTGCCGGTCACGTCGGCGTGGCTGACGTCGAACATCATCCGGTAGGCGTCGGGGTTCTCGAGCGCAAAGCCCAGGTAGGCCTGGCCGACGTTCCGGGCGCTCTTGCGCGGGTCCGTGCTCGAGCGCGTCGCTTCCTCGATGACCTCGCAGAACCGGTTGAACGCGGCCGCCCGCACGGCGGCCAGGATTTCTTCCTTGTTCCTGAAATACCGGTAGGCCGTGGTGGAACTCCAGCCCAGTTCCGCGGCGATCTCGCGCATCGTGACGCCTTCGACGCCATGGCGGGCGAACAGGACCTCGGCCACGCGGCAGACCTCGGCCCGGGACTGGGCCACTTCTTCGTCGGTGAGGACAGGTCGCATTTGAAATTTACGCAGTTAAATTAACAGTGTTAAATATAAATGCGAACTGGGGCTTGTCAAGGTTTTTATTTGGCCGGCGCAGAAAAAAGCCCCGCCGGCGACGGCGGGGCTTTGCTGCCCGCAGGGTGCGCAGCGAAGCCGCGCTACGTCACCGCCCCCAGCGCAACACCAACTGGTCCTGCCGCTGCGCCGTCTCGATCAAGCCCGCCCGCACCGCCGGATGCAGCGCCGGAAACGGATGCCGCGGCGCCTCGCAATCGATGATTCCGCCCTCCTTCATCAGCGCCTTGGCGGTGAGGATGCCGCCCTGCCGGTTCTCGTAGTTGATCAAGGGCAGCCAGCGCTGGTACGCATCGATCGCCCCCTGGCGATTGCCGGCGCGCCAGGCATCCATGATCTGCCGGATGCCGTCCGGATAGCCGCCACCCGTCATCGCGCCGGTGGCGCCGGCCTCCAGGTCCGGCAGCAGCGTGATCGCTTCCTCGCCGTCCCACGGCCCCTCTATCAAGTCGCCGCCCAGGCGGATCAGCTCGCGCAGCTTGCTGGCCGCGCCGGCGGTCTCGATCTTGAAGTAGCGCACCTGCTCGATCTCGCGCGCCATCCGGGCGAGCAGTGCTGCGGACAGCACGGTGCCGCTGACCGGCGCGTCCTGGATCATGATGGGAATGGCGATCGCATCCGACAGCGCGGCGTAGAACTCGACGATCTGCGCTTCCGGCACCCGCAGCGTGGCGCCGTGATAAGGCGGCATCACCATCACCATGGCGGCGCCCTGCTCCTGGGCAAACCGGCAGCGGTCGGCGCAGACGCGGGTGCCGAAGTGGGTGGTGGTGACGATCACCGGCACCCGGCCGGCCACGTGCTTCAGGATGGTTTGCGTGAGCACCTCGCGTTCCTCGTCGGACAGCACGAACTGCTCGGAGAAGTTGGCCAGGATGCACAGGCCGTTCGAGCCGGCGTCGATCATGAAGTCGACGCAGCGCCTCTGGCTTTCCAGGTCGAGCGCGCCGCCTTCGGTGAAGGTGGTGGGCACGACGGGAAACACGCCTTGGTGGCGGGGAGTGGTCATGGGGTCCTCTCGAAGTGCAGGGTAGAAGTAGTCGCCGCCACGAAACGCGACTCTGTCAACCCGCGCCATCCGGGTTGCAGCGAGAACAGGCCGCCGGCTTCGGGCTCGCGCCGCAGCGCTTCCTTGTCGAGGCCGCCGCGGGCCGAGGTCACGTACAGCGTGTCCAGGCCCGCACCGCCGAAGGCCGGACAGGTCGGCCGCGACACCGGCAGCGCCAGCCGCGCCGTCTCGGCACCGCTCGCGTCGTAGCGCACCACGCAGCCGCCTTCCCACTGCGCGTTCCACAAGCCGCCTTCGGCGTCGATGCAGGAGCCGTCGGCGAAGCCTTCCTCCGCGGACAGGCGCACGAAGGGGCGCGGCGTGCCGAGGCTGCCGTCGGCGCCGTAGTCCAGCCGCCAGATGGTGCGCTTGGGCGAATCCGTGTAGTACATCGTGGCGCCGTCCGGGCTGAAGGCGATGCTGTTGGCGACCGCGGCCGGCCGCAGCGCAAGCCGCTCGACGCGCAGGTCCGGATGCACGCGATAGAAGTGACCGACCGGCTCCTCCGCCGCGTTGAACATGCCGAACACGAAACGGCCCTGGCGGTCGCAACGGCCGTCGTTGATGCGGGTGGCCGGCTGGTCCGCCTCCACCGGTACGATGGCAGAGAGCGCCTCGCTTGCGAGATCGAACAGCGCGACGCCGGAGGCCAGCCCCAGCAGCAGTTGCGTGCCGCTCTCGCAGAGGGCGAAGCTGCCGACGCGCTCGGGCAATGTCCACGCGCGTACCTGGCCGTCGGATTGCAGGCGGCTGATCGTGCAGCCTTCGATGTCGGTCCAGTACAGCGCGGCGCTGCGCTCGCACCACAGCGGGCACTCGCCGAGCCGGTTGCGGGCCGCGACAACGAGCCGCGCTGGGCTCACACCCAGCCTCCGTCGACCACGAAGTCCTGCGCCGTGCACATGGCGCTGTCGTCGGCGGCCAGGAACAAGGCCATGTGGGCGATGTGCTCGGGCTTCAGTTCCTGGTGGAGGCACTGGCCGCGCGCGATGTCGGCGCGCCCTTCGTCGGTGAGCCACAGGCGCACCTGCTTTTCCGTCATCACCCAGCCCGGCACCAGCGTATTGACGCGGATGTTGAAGGGGCCGAAGTCGCGCGCCAGGCTTCGCGTGAGGCCCTGCACCGCCGCCTTGGCCGTGGTGTAGACCGGCATGCCGCCCTGCTTCAGCATCCAGCTGATGGAGCCGAAGTTGACGATGGAGCCGCCGCCGGCCTGCTTCATGTCCCCGGCCACGCTGCGGGCGGCGAAGAACTGGTGCCGCAGGTTGACCGCGATGCCCGCGTCCCAACTCTCCGGCGTGGTGTCTTCGATGCGATGGCGTCTATCGTTGGCGGCGTTGTTCAACAGCGCGCGAATGGGCCCGAAGCGCTCGCGCACGTGGTCGATTGCGCCTTCGAGCGCGGGGATGTCGGTCAGGTCCGCGGCGACGAAGAGCGGCGCGTGCTGGCTGCCTTCGAGCTCGCGCGCCAGCGCGGCTCCGGCGTCG
>JAQGMU010000296.1 GCA_028292195.1 Ramlibacter sp.
TCAGCCGCGCGCGTACACGCCGCGGCTTCCGCCCCACGCGCGGTGGTGCCCAGGCCGCAGGCGCCGGAGCCGGCGCCGATCCGGATCGACCCGGCCCCGCCTCCCGCGGCGCCCGAGGTCAAGCCGCCGGCGGTCGAGCCCGCTACTTGACCGGAACGTTGGCCAGCAGCCAGGGCCCGACGGCGTCGGGCAGGGCCCACACGTGGCCCGGGAAACTGCCGCTGGGAAAACCGCAGTGGCCGCCATGCTCCGGTTGCCAGAGCGTCACGTAGTTCCCCACTTCGCGCGGCTTGGGCAGGCTCGAGGCCGGGATGAACGGGTCGTTGCGCGGGTTCACCGCCAGCGCCGGCACCCGGATGCGCTCCAGGTGCGGCAGCGCCGAAGCCTGGGTCCAGTAGTCGGTGGTGCTGTTGAATCCGTGCACCGGCGCCGTGAACACCTTGTCGAACTCGTAGATGTCGCGCACGCCCACCATGGCGTCGCGGTCGAACATGCCGGGGTGCTGCTGCCACTTCAGCAGCGCCTTCGGCTTGAGCACGCGCAGGAACATGGTGGTGTAGACCAGCCGGTTGAAGCCGCGGCCGATGGCGCGGCCGCCGGCGACCAGGTCCAGCGGCGAGCAGACCGAGGCGATGGCGCTGACGATGCGGCCCGCATCCTCCTGCACTTCGCCGGCCCAGCGCATCAGCGCATTGCCGCCCAGCGACACGCCCACCGCCACGATCGGCCCCGTGTGCCGCGCGCGCAGGCGCCGCAGGATCCAGTCGATCTCTTCATAGTCGCCCGAGTGGTAGGCCCGCGGCGCCAGGTTCAGCTCGCCGCCGCAACCGCGGAAATGGGGCACGACGTAGCCGATGCCCTGCGCCGCGGCGAAATCCGCAAAGGCCTCGGCGTAGTGGCTGTGCGAGGAACCCTCGAGGCCGTGGAACAGCACCAGCAGGGTGTTGCTGGTGGCCGGCACGGCCGACCAGTCGACGTCGACGAAATCGCCGTCCGGCGTGGTCCAGCGCTCGCGCCGGTACACCGGCGACGGGCCGCGGGTGCGCTTCGACCACAGCGCGGGCCAGATGGTCTGCGCATTGCCGCCGGGCAGCCACCAGGGCGCCCGGTACTTCAGGTCGGTAGGAGTCAATGGAGAATGGACGGCGCGTCCGACACTTCCTGGATCTCGCTCGTCGTGCCCGGGCTGGCATGGTGGGCCACCAGGCGCCAACCCTGCGCCGTGCGGTGGTAGACATTGGTGGCGATCACCCAGGCCTGCGATGGGCCCTTGGGCGTCAGCACCTCGACACGTTCCAGCACATTGTGCACGCTGCTGGCCATGGATTCGGTCTTGCGCACCCGCTCGGGCCAGGCCCGCACGGCGCCGCCGTTGGCGAACATCGCCTCGAAGGTGGCGCGGATGGCGGTGGCCCCCACCACCCGCGGACCGCCGGGGTGGATGCAGAAGATGTCGTCCTCGTCCGCCCAGCAGGCCATCAGCTTGTCGATGTCGCCGTTCTGCAGCGCCCCGTAAAAGGCGGTTTCGATGTCGTCGGCATCGCCTTCGAGGCTGGCGGCCTGGAGCTTGGACTTGCGCATGGATGGCGGTTGGGTTGCGCCGATTGTGCCAAGTTTCATCGGACCAGCCATTGGCGGGCCACGGCCTCGGTGTCGCCTTGTGCAGCCTGCCACACCAGTTCCGGCCCGGCAACGTGGATGCCGGGCGGCGCCAGCCGCAGCGCGGCGGCCAGCAACTGCGCCACCTTCAGCGCGCGCACCGGCTGTTCGCTGGACGGGATCATGTACTTGAAGATGGCCAGCATCCAGTGCGCCAGGCGTGCCGGCGCGCTGCGCTGCTTCTGGTCTGGGGCCTGCTGCGCCGAGCGCAGCAGCAGGAAGCGGTCGAAGCCGAGGCTGGCCACCGCCTGTTCGTCGAGGCTGGCCAGGCCCCGCTTCAACGCGTCGGGCAGCCGGCCGGGCGCGTGCGGCAGCACCACCGCCAGGGTGCGCACGCCGCTGGCGCGCAGCCAGCGCGCCAGCGCCACCAGTTGCTGCGGCGACGGCGTCCACAGTGCGCGCTCGCGGTCGTAGAACAGGCGGGGTGGCTCGAACAGCACCACGGCCACGTCGGCCGCGGCGAGCGGCCAGTCTTGCGGTTCCGCATCCGGCACCACCCGCGTCCGCACCCCGCGCAGGCCGTCGGTGATGGGCTCGCGCGCCAGCACCTGGGCCGAGGCGTAGGCCGACGACCCGACCAGCCGCCGCAGCACTTCGTTGCCCAGCACCCCGGTGGCACCGGCGATCAGCAGCCGCGGCTTGGCCGCTGCCGGTGCCGGACCGGCGGCTGCCTGCAGCACTTGAAGCGGGTCCTGGACCATCCCATCTATGCTACCGTTGCCCCCGTTTCGCCCAAGGAAGGTCCAAGAATGAAAAGATGGCTGCTGATCCTGGCCTCCGTGCTGGCCCTGTCCGGTTGCGGCTACAACGACTTCCAGCGCCTCGACGAGCAGACCAAGTCGGCCTGGAGCGAAGTCCTCAACCAGTACCAGCGCCGTGCCGACCTGGTGCCCAACATCGTGGCCACCGTCAAGGGCGAGGCCAACTTCGAGCAGGACACCCTGACCAAGGTGGTCGAGGCGCGCGCCAAGGCCACTTCGGTGCAGGTGACGCCGGAGACGCTGAACAACCCCGAGGCCTTCCAGAAGTTCCAGCAGGCGCAGGGCGAGCTGTCCGGCGCGCTGTCGCGGCTGCTGGTGGTGAGCGAGCGCTATCCCGACCTGAAGGCCAACAAGGCGTTCAGCGACCTGCGGGTGCAGCTGGAAGGCACGGAGAACCGCATCACCGTGGCGCGCAACCGCTACATCACCGCGGTGCAGGAGTACAACGTGCTGGCCCGCAGCTTCCCCACCAACCTGACGGCGATGGTCTTCAGCTACGGTCCCAAGCCGAGTTTCACGGTGCAGAACGAGGCGCAGATTTCCGTGCCGCCGACGGTGGACTTCGGCAAGGCCGCCGCCCCCGCGCCCAGCCGCCCGGCGAGTACGACCTTGACGCGTTGATGGCTTGAAGCGCGCCCTCGCCTTGCTGCTCGCCCTGTGCGCCTGGCTTGCCGCCGGCGCCCAGGGCGTGCTGCCCGTCCCCGAGCTCAGCGCCCGCGTCATCGACCAGACCGGCACGCTGGACGCGATCCAGCGCAAGGGGCTGGACGAGAAGCTGGCCGCCTTCGAGCAGAAGAAGGGCTCGCAGATCGTGGTGCTGCTGGTGCCCACCACCCAGCCGGAAGACATCGCCAGCTACGCCAACCGCGTCGGCAACGCCTGGAAGATCGGCCGCAAGGACGTCGGCGACGGCATCCTGGTCATCGTGGCGAAGAACGACCGCAAGGTCCGCATCGAAGTGGCCAAGACGCTGGAAGGGGCGGTCCCCGACCTGGCCGCCAAGCAGGTGATCGACAACGCGATGGTTCCGCGCTTCCGCCAGGACGACTATGCCGGCGGCCTGCAGGCGGGGGTCGACCAGCTGATCGCCCGCGTGACCGGCGAGGCGCTGCCGGCGCCGCCAGCCCCGGCCCAGCCGAAAGGTGGCGGCGGCAAATCGGGCTTCGACTGGTTCGACCTCGCCATCTTCCTGTTCTTCGCCGTGCCGGTGGCCGGCGGCGTGCTGCGCCGGATCATGGGCCGCAAGCTCGGCTCGCTGGTCACGGGCGGGGGCGTCGGCCTGGTCGCCATGCTGATCACTTCCAGCCTGGCGGTGGCGGGAGTGGCGGGCGTCGTCGCGCTGCTGTTTTCGTTCCTGTCCGGCGGCGGCATCGCCGGCAGCGGCGGCCGGCGCGGCGGCCCCATGTTCCTGCCCGGCGGCTTCGGCGGTGGTGGTGGTGGCGGTGGCGGCTGGGGCGGCGGCGGAGGTGGCGGCGGCGGCTTCAGCTCGGGTGGAGGCGGCGATTTCGGGGGCGGCGGCGCCTCGGGGGACTGGTGATGCTGCAACGCCTGCGACGCATCGTGCGCCACCGCTGGATCGACGAAGCCGACGCGCGCCGCGCCGTCCCGCCGGAGGTGGTCGAGCGGCTGGGGCGCCGCGTGGCGGCCAGCGAGCGCCGCCACAGCGGCGAAGTGCGCATCTACGTGGAGGCTGGCCTCCCCATGAGCTACCTGTGGCAGGACCGCACCCCGCGCGAACGGGCAGTGGCCATGTTCAGCAAGCTCGGGGTGTGGGACACCGAGGGGAACAACGGCGTCCTGATCTACCTGCTGCTGGCCGAGCGGGCGATCGAGATCGTGGCCGACCGCGGCCTCAGCCAGCATGTCAGCCCGCCGGAGTGGGCGCAGATCGTGGGGCGCATGAGCACGGCGTTCAAGGAAGGCCGCTTCGAGGACGGCCTGACGCAGGCACTGGAAGAAGTGTCGGCGCTGCTGGTGGCTTACTTCCCGGTGGAAGAGGGCGCACCCAACCTCAACGAACTGCCCGACGAGCCTGTGCTCGGCTAGTCCTTGACTTCGCCGTTGGGCTTCAGCAGCACCATGCTCACGTAGCTGCCGCCATGGCGGAAGTTGGGCTTGAAGTCCACTACGTAGCCGCCGGCGTCGTAGCGCCCCAGCGCCGACAGCGAACGGTGCAGCGACGCGCGGGTCAGGCCGGGGCCGGCCCGCTTCATGCCTTCCACCAGCACCTTGGCGGCGATGCACGATTCCAGCGCCGTGACCGACATGCTGTCGGCCTGGCCGGCCGCCGTCCAGGCGTCGCCGCACTCCTTCACCACCGGCACCGAGTGCGAGCGCGGCGTCGGCACCGTGATCGACATCGACACGCCGGTGGCCGCCGGCCCCAGCGCCTTGGCCAGCTGGGTGGCGCCGGCGAACGACAGGCTGGTCACCATGTAGGCCTTGTTGGCCGCCTTCAGCCGCTTGATCATCTGGGCCGCCGGCGCATACAGCGTCGTGATCACCAACACGTTAGGGTCGGACGCGATCACCGCCTTCACGTTGGCGTCGGAAATGTCGGCGTTGCGCTTGATGGCCACCGACACCGGCTGCCGGTTGAACTTCTGCAGCACCTGGGCCACGGTCTCGAAGTTCTGCTTGCCGACAGGGTCGTCGTAGTGCAGCACGGTCACCCGGGTGGAGCCCAGGTTGCCCCAGAAGTTGATGATCTTCTCGATCTCGTCGGCATAGGTCGACCGCACCGTGTAGACGTACTCGTTCTGCTTGCGGATGGTGTCCGCGCCGGTGAAGGGCGCGAAGAACGGCACCTTGCCCTCGGCCACGGCCGGCATCGCGGGGATGCTCAGGGTGGAGGAGGCGTAGCCGAACAAGGCGACCACGTTCTCCTCGGCCACCAGCTTCTGCGTGTTCTCGGCCGCCAGCTTGGTGTCGTTGCGGTCGTCCAGCGTGACCAGCTTGAGCTTGGCCTGGTGCACGCCGCCAGCGTCGTTGACCTTCTTGAAATAGGCCAGCGCGCCGTTGCGGATGTCGTTGCCCAGTTCGGCGTTGCCGCCGGTGAGCGGGGCCGACTGCCCGACAACGATATCGGCGGCCCAGGCGGGGGCGGCTGCCAGCAACAGCAGCGTGGAAAGCAAGATGCGCATATGTGTCTCCTGGTCCGGACCAGCGCCGGGCTGTGGCGGGCGGTCGTGCTACTCCATCCGGCTCCCGAGCTTAAGCCCGACAGTGGGCACATGCTCTCGGGTCTGACCCCTAGGGGGCCTGCCTCAGCCGCTGTAGGCGCCTTCCGCCAGCAGTTTGCGGCCAGGACGCAACACGCCTGGCCAGGGCCCCCGGAGAATGGGCCGCCATGAAAGTCGAATGGCCTTCGGTACTCTGGGTTGCCCGCCACGGGCAGAGCGCCGGCAACGTGGCGCGCGACAAGGCCGAGGCGGCCGGCCTGGCGCTGATCGACATCGAGTTCCGCGACATCGACACGCCCCTGTCGCCGCTGGGCATGGAGCAGTCGCAGGCGCTGGGCCGCTGGTTCGCCCAGCAGCCGGCCGACGAGCGGCCGCAGGTCGTGCTGTGCTCGCCCTACGTGCGGGCGCGCGAGACCGCGCGCATCGTGCTGGAGCAGGCGGGCATGAAGCCCGGGCAGGACGTGCGGCTGCGCCAGGACGAGCGGCTGCGCGAGAAGGAATTCGGCGTGCTGGACCGGCTGACCAGGTTCGGCATCAAGGAGAAATTTCCCGACCTCGACCACCAGCGCAGCCACGTCGGCAAGTTCTACTTCCGGCCGCCCGGCGGCGAAAGCTGGTGCGACGTGATCCTGCGGCTGCGCAGCCTGACCGAGATGATCACCCGCGAGCACGCCAGCGAGCGGGTGCTGGTGGTGGCGCACCAGGTGATCGTGAACTGCATGCGCTACCTGATCGAGAACCTGGACGAGTCGCAGATCCTGGCCATCGACAAGCTGGGCGACGTGCCCAATTGCGCCCTCACTTCCTACCGCCGCGACCCGGCGGCCGGCCAGCTGGCGCCGGAGCTGGTGAACTTCATCGCGCCGCTGCTGCAGTCCGGCGCGCCGGTGACCGCCGCGCCCGACGTGCCGGCGGCGCCGAAACCATGAAGGCCGCCGCAATCGACGACGCCCTGTTGCGGGCCTGGCCGCTGCCGCCGGTGGACGAAGGCGGCGACAAGGAAAGCCGCGGCTGCGTGCTGGTGATCGCCGGCAGCCGCGAGATCCCCGGTGCCGCGATCCTGGCCGCGACCGCGGCCTTGCGCGCCGGCGCCGGCAAGCTGGTGGTGGCGACAGCGCAATCGGCCTGGCAGATCGTCGCCGCGGCGCTGCCGGAGGCGCGGGTGATCGCGCTGCCGGAGTCGGCCGGCGGCGGCCTGCGGCTGGAAGGCCTGGACCTGCTGGCTTCCTGCGGCGGCGACACCGCGGCCGTGCTGGTGGGGCCGGGCATGGCGGATGCGGCAGCCACCTGCGCTTTCGTGCAGGGTCTGCTGCCGATGTTCATGGAGGCCACCGTGGTGCTGGATGCGCTGGCGATGGATTGCGTACGTGCCGGCACGCGCTTCCAGCAGGCGGTGGTCCTGACGCCGCATGCGGGCGAGATGGCGCACCTGACGGGACTGGAGAAAGAGGCGATCGTCGCCGATCCGCTGAGGCTGGCTGCGCGGCACGCCGAGGCATGGCGCGCGGTCGTGGCCTTGAAGGGAGCGACCACCTGCATCGCCGGCGCGGACGGCACGCCCTGGCGGCATGAGTCGCAGACGCCGGGCCTGGGCACCTCCGGCTCCGGCGACGTGCTGGCCGGCGTCATTGCCGGCCTGGCCGCGCGGGGCGCGACGCCGGAGCAGGCGGCGGTGTGGGGCGTCGCCTTGCACTCGCGGGCCGGTGAGGCGCTGGCACGCCGCAGCGGCAGCCTGGGTTATCTCGCGCGTGAGCTGGCGGCGGAGATTCCGGCGCTGATGGAGGCCTTGGCCGACTGATTCGCGGGCGGAAGCTACCTTTTCCGCAGGTACCTGCGCAGCGCCGCCATCTCCGCCACCGCCACCGCCAGCTCCGACTGCGCCTTCGCCAGGTCGATCTCGCTCTTCGCATTGCGCAGCGCCTCCTCCGCTTCGGCCCTGGCCTGGTTGGCCTTCTGTTCATCCAGGTCCTTGCCGCGAATGGCGGTGTCCGAGAGCACCGTCACCCTGGTCGGCTGCACCTCCAGGATGCCGCCGGCGATGAAGATGAACTCCTCGCCGCCATCCTCCTTGACGATGCGCACCGCGCCCGGCCGCACGCGCGTGATCAGCGGCGTGTGGCGCGGGTAGATGCCGAGCTCGCCGGCTTCCCCGGGCAGCACGACGAACCGCGCCTCCCCGGAATAGATGGATTCGTGGGCACTCACCACGTCGACGTGGAGGGTGTGGGGAGCGTCGGCCATGGGTATCTGCTGCGCGCCGCGCGTGGAGGTCAAATCGACGCCGGCATCAGGCGGCCGCCGGCTGTGCCAGCTGCGCGCGTTTCGCAACCCGGTAGGCCGTCTTGCTTGGGCGATGCAGTTTCACTTGGTCCCTCCCGGTGGGTGCTTGGAGCCCATCCGAGTTTACGGGCAACGCCCGCGCCGATAAAAAAGCCCCGGGACCTGCGGCCCGGGGCTCCGAGTGCGCTGGTTTTTAGCGGTCCTCGACCAGCGCAAGCACCCGCAACGGACTGCCCGAGCCCTCCTGGATCTTCAGGGGCGCCGACACGATCAGCGCGCCCGTGGGCGGCAGCTGGTCGAGGTTCTTCAGGCATTGCAGCCCATAGCGATTGGCGCCGTGCATCAAGGTGTGGCACGGATAAGGCACGGGCCAGGCATACGACTGGCCGGCGTCGGTGTTGATCGTTTCGACGCCGAAGCCGTGCACCTTGCGCTCGCGGATCAGCCACTCGACCGCCTCTTGCGTCGGCCCCGGCGTATGGGCGCCGTCCTCGCGCATGTTGACGAAAGCGGCCGGGTCGGAGATGCGCCTGGACCAGTCGGTGCGCAGCAGCACCCAGGCGCCTTCCGGAATGCGGCCGTGGCGCCCTTCCCAGGCCCGCAGGAAATCGACGGTCAGCAGCCAATCGGCATTCGTGGCCACTTCGGCGCTGGCATCGACCACCACGGCGGGCGCGATGAAGTTGTCGGCGCCGATGGTGTCCACGGTGTTGCCCTGGTGATCCTTGCCGGTCACCCAGTGCGCGGGCGCATCGAAGTGGGTGCCGGTGTGCTCGCCGCAGCTGAAGTTGTTCCAATACCAGGCAGGGCCTGCCTCGTCGTAGCGCGAGATGCGCTCCTTCTTGAAAGCCGCCACCTGGCCGAACTGCGGCGGCAGTTGCAGCGGCGGAAAGTCCTCGCTCAGGGTATGGGTGAGGTCGACCGTGCGGATCGACCCCTGGTGCATGGCCGCGGCCAGCTGGCTCAGGATGTTCATGGCAGTTTCCAATCGGTTGGGACGGGACTCAGGGGCGCCGCCGGGCGGTGACTTCGATTTCAACCTTGGCGGCTTCGACGGTCAACGGGCAGCACACCGTGGTGTTGGCCGGCCGGTTGGCTCCGAGGCGGCGCTTCAGCACGCCGCTGACGGCCATCACGTCCGCGCGATCGGGCACGTAGACGCGCACGCGCACGACGTCGGCCAGGCTGCCGTGCGCCTGCGCCAGCGCGCTTTCGATGGTGTCGAGCGCGACTTCGCTCTGCTGCTGCGCGGTCGGCGGGAACTCGCCCGTGGCGAAGACCTGTCCCAGCGTGCCCGAGACGAAGATCCACTCGCCATCGACCACGGCGCGCGAATAGCCGGCCAGATCCTCCCAGACGGAGCCGCTCTGGATGAATCTGCGCGTGGCCGGGACCGGGATCATTGCGCCTTGAACCCCGAATCGCGGATCACCTTGCCCCAGTCGCGGGAGGCATCGGCGACCCAGCGCTCGACCTCGCGGCCCGGCGCCGGCGTGACCTCGTTGCCCATCTTGGCCAGCTTCTCCTGCAGGTCAGGCTCCTCCAGGGCGGCCTTCACCGCGCGGTCGAACGCTTCGACATAGGCGGGAGGAAGGCCCTTCGGGCCGAAGAAGGCCAGCCAGGGGTTCTTGTCGATGCCGCTGTAGCCCAGCTCCAGGAAAGTCGGCACGTCGGGCGCCGACTTGCTGCGCACCTGGCCCGAACTCGCGAGGATGCGGACCTTGCCGGAGCGGTGGTGTTCGATCAGCTCGGTCATGGAGGCCACGGCAATCGGGATCTGGCCGGCCAGCAGGTCCTGCACCATCGGGGCGCCGCCCTTGTAGGGCACCGAGTTCATGGGGACGCCCGCGGCCTTGCCGACGATCACCCCGATGAACTGGGGCACGCTGCCCGCCGCCGGGATGCCGTAGTTGGCCTCGGTCGGATGGGCCTTCAGCCAGGTCCCGAGTTCGGCCATGCTTTTGACGCCAGTCGCGGCGCTGACCGCGAGCACGTTGTAGTAGGAGGCCACGCCGGCCAGCGAGGTGAAGTCGGTGACCGGGTTGTAGCCGGCGCCGGCGATGGTCAGGGGGATGATCACCTGCGTATGGTCGATCGACAGCATGATCGTCGAGCCGTCGGCCGGCGCGGCCTTGAGGATCTGGGCGGCGATCTGGCCGCCGGCGCCGGGCTTGTTGTCGACCACGAAGACCTGGCCGTTCATGGCCTTGCTTAGCTTTTCGACCATCGAGCGGGCGACGACGTCGGTGGCTCCGCCCGGCGGGAAGCCGACCAGGACGCGGATCGGGCCGCTGTAAGGCCTGGCCTGCGCGTAGGCGCTCCACGGCGATGAAAGCGCGGGGGCAAGCAGGGCTGCCGTCAGGGCCTGGGTGAACTGGCGTCGGTTCATGGTCGCTTCCTCTGGGTGGTGTCAAAGAACTCGGGATCCGCCGGCGGCCCGGCGCTCCAGGCGCGCCTGGATCAACAGGACTTCCAGCTCGTGGCAGCGCACCAGGCGCAGCCAGCGGGCATCGTCCATGTCGGCCGTGCGCGTTGCGTGCAGGCTGATGCGGCAACCCGCGGGATCGGCCTGCACAAGCGCGTGAATGCGGGGGGTGAGCGCATCGGGTGCGCCCCCGACGTGGTAGACCACCGTCATGCTGGCCGCATCGGCGGTGGGGCGCACCCAGCTGGTCGAATCGTCGAACAGCGAGCGGCCGCGCACCACACCGCCTCCCACCGCTTCTGCCTGCCAGCAGCCGAACGCCCAGGTGCCGAGCTGCAGGCCGTCCGCGAGGAAGGCCAGGGCTTCCGAGGCGGGCACCCGGCAAGGCGCCGAGGCGCTGTGCGAGGCAAGGTGCGATGAAGCGGCTTGCATGACCATCAGCGCGTCAGGCGCGCCAGTTCCCGCAGGCAGCCGACGACGTCGTCGGCGTCGTTGTAGAAGTGCGGCGCGACGCGGATCACGTCGTTGCGCGCCGACACCACGTAGCCGGCGTCCCGCATCCGCGCCTCGATGTCCGCCGCATTGGCGATGCGGATCGCGGTGTTCGCGCCCTTGGCGCCAGGCGCCGTGGGACTCGCCACCCCGAGGCGCAGCCGCTTCGCTTCCTCGATCGCAACCGCCGACAGTTGGCCCAGCCAGTCCTCGATGGCCGGCACGCCGACCTCGTTGAGCAGGGCCATGCTGGCGCGCGCGGCGCTGGCGCAGACCATCGGCGGCGTTCCGGTGTTGAAGCGCGCCGCGCCGTCGGCGAAATCGAGCTGCGCCGGATTGAACGCGAAAGGGTTGACGCTGCCGATCCAGCCGGTGACGGTGGGCACCAGCTTGCGGGCGAGCTCGGGGCGCACATAGAGGAAGGCAATTCCCGGGATGCCGAGCAGGTACTTCTGCGCGCCGCTCGCCAGGATGTCGACGTCCTGCGCGCGCACGTCGATCGCGACCGAGCCGGCGGACTGATAGGCATCGACGAACTGCAGCGCGCCGTGCCGCCGCGCCGCCCGGCCGGTGGCCCCGATGTCCACGATCTGGCCGTCGTAGAAGCACGCATGCGACACCGATACCAGTGCCGTGCGGCCGTCGACCGCCGCCTCCACCCGCTCGCTGGTGTCGGTGCCGCCCGCCTGCGCGGTCACGAAACGGGTCTGCGCGCCGCGCGGCTGCTGCGCCAGCCAGACGTGGCAGATCGAAGGGAAGTCGAGGGTGGTGGTCACGATCTCAGGCCGATCCGGATCGAAGCGAAGAGCCGACGCGATGGCGGAGGCGGCATCCGACACGCTGCCCAGCACGGCGATGTCGTCCGCGCTGGCATGGATCATGCGCGCGAATTCCGCGCGGGCCAGCGCCACCTGCTCCATCCAGTAGCCCCAGTCGTGCCCGCGCCGCAGCCAGGTGTCGAGGTAGTCGTCGATGGCCTGTCGCACCGGCAGGCTGAGGGCGCTCTGGGAACAGCTGGACAGCTGGACCGTGTTCTCCAGGATGGGAAAGAGTTTTCGGTACGAGGAGAATGGATGCTTCATGAAACTGCCCGTTATGGCGAGGCCTTGAGGCTATGAACAACAGCGGAGATCCGCGGGCGCCTCCGTCGGCCTGGATCGAGGTGCCGCACTTCGACTGGCAGGCGTTGACGGCGCAAGGCGCCAGCCCGGTGCGATTCCAGAAGGGCCAGACCCTGTTTTCGCAGGGCGCGCCCGTGAACCACGTCTATGTGGTGGAGGAGGGGCGGGTGCGGCTGGTGCTGCTTTCGGCGGCCGGCCACGAGAAGCACATGGCGATCGTCGGCAGCCACGGCATGGTTGGCGAGTGCAGCGCCTTCCTGGACGGCAGGCACTCGGTGAGCGCGATCGCTTCGTCCGACGTGCTCGCCCTGCAGGTCGACCGACGCCAGCTCCAGCTGGCCATGGAGCGCGACCCTGGCTGCCTGCGCCAGGTGCTCTGGCTGCTGAACGTCAAGCTTAGGGTGCTGGCGCACCAGAACCTGCTCCTGAGCCATGCCCCGGCCACGCAGCGGGTGGTGCATCACCTGGTGCAGCTGGCGGACACCTACGGGGAGATCCGCGGCGGGGACGTCGACATCCGGATCTCCTTCACGCACCAGGAAATGGCCAACATCACCGGCCTGAGCCGGGTCATGACTTCCAACGTGCTGATCCTGCTGCAGGACCACGGGCTGATCGAGATGAGCAAGTCGCATTGCGTGGTTCGGGACCTTCAAGGTTTGCGGCGGCGCGCCCTGGAGACGTGAGCAGGCACCGGCCGGATGCGGTCCACTATAGGAAGGCAGCGCGCTGGCGTATGTCAACGGCTTTACAAGTGGGCGTGTGCAGGCTGTAGGCGCCCGGAATGGCGACGAACCATAAAAAAGCCCCGGGACTTGCGGCCCGGGGCTCGGAGTGCGCTGGTTTTTAGCGCGTTCTTATTCAGTCGATCAGGTCATTCACTTCGCTTGCCGGTACTTGCGCAAGGCAGCGAGCTGCGCCGCCATGATCGCGAGTTCCGACGTGGCCTTCGCCAGGTCCATGTCGTTCTTCGCGTTCTTCAGCGCCTCTTCGGCGGCGGCCTTGGCTTCGTTGGCTTTTTCTTCGTCCAGGTCCTTGCCGCGGATGGCGGTGTCGGACAGCACGGTGACGCGGTTCGGCTGCACTTCCAGGATGCCGCCGGCGACGAACACGAATTCCTCGCCGCCGTCGGCCTTCTCGATGCGCACCGAACCGGGCTTCACGCGTGTGATAAGCGGCGTGTGGCGCGGGTAGATGCCGAGCTCGCCGGCTTCACCCGGGAGGGCGACGAAACGCGCCTCGCCGGAGAAGATCGACTCCTCGGCGCTCACCACGTCGACGTGGATGGTTTTCGGGCTGTCGGCCATGTCAGGCGGCCGCCATCTTCTTCGCCTTCTCGAAGGCCTCGTCGATGGAACCGACCATGTAGAACGACTGCTCGGGCAGGTGGTCGCACTCGCCGGCGACGATCATCTTGAAGCCGCGGATGGTTTCCGACAGCGGCACGTACTTGCCGGGCGAACCGGTGAACACTTCGGCCACGAAGAAGGGCTGCGACAGGAAGCGCTGGATCTTGCGGGCGCGGCTGACGCTCAGCTTGTCTTCCGGCGACAGTTCGTCCATGCCCAGGATGGCGATGATGTCGCGCAGCTCCTTGTAGCGCTGCAGCGTTTCCTGCACGGCGCGGGTGGTGCGGTAGTGCTCTTCACCGACCACCAGCGGGTCCATCTGGCGGCTGGTGGAATCCAGCGGGTCCACGGCGGGGTAGATGCCCAGCGAGGCGATCTCGCGCGACAGCGCCACGGTAGAGTCCAGGTGGGCGAAGGTGGTGGCGGGCGATGGGTCGGTGTAATCGTCGGCCGGCACGTACACGGCCTGGATCGAGGTGATCGAGCCGACCTTGGTCGACGTGATCCGCTCCTGCAGTCGGCCCATTTCCTCGGCCAGCGTCGGCTGGTAGCCCACGGCGGAAGGCATGCGGCCCAGCAGAGCGGACACTTCGGTGCCGGCCAGCGTGTAGCGGTAGATGTTGTCCACGAAGAACAGCACGTCCTTGCCTTCGTCGCGGAACGACTCGGCGATCGTCAGGCCGGTAAGGGCCACGCGCAAACGGTTGCCCGGGGGCTCGTTCATCTGGCCGTAGACCATCGCATCCTTCGACTCGGGCAGGTTCTCGCGGTTGATCACGCCCGCATCGCTCATCTCGTGATAGAAGTCGTTGCCTTCGCGAGTGCGCTCACCCACGCCGGCGAACACGGACAGGCCAGCGTGTTCCTTGGCGATGTTGTTGATCAGCTCCAGCATGTTCACGGTCTTGCCGACACCGGCGCCGCCGAACAGGCCGACCTTGCCGCCCTTGGCGAACGGGCACATCAGGTCGATGACCTTGATGCCGGTCTCGAGCAGGTCTTGCGAAGGCGACAGTTCATCGTAGGCCGGGGCCTTGCGGTGAATGGGCGAGCGGTCTTCCGTCAGGATGGGGCCGACTTCATCGATC
>JAQGMU010000319.1 GCA_028292195.1 Ramlibacter sp.
AGGCGCTCGTCCTGGCGCTTGTCGCCGTGCAGCGCGGTGGTCCTCATGCCCTCGCGTTCCAGCGTGCGGGCGAGGCGCGCGCAACCGAGCTTGCTGGTGACGAACACGAAGGCCTGCGTGATGCCGCGCTGGCGCTCGATCTGCCTGATGGCGTGCCGCTTCTCTTCGTCCGGCACGCTGTAGAAATGCTGTTCGACGGTGGAGGCGGTGGCGTTGGGCTTGGACACCTCGATGGTCACCGGCTCCTGCAGGTAGCTGTTGGCCAGCCGCCGGATCTCGGGCGAGAAGGTGGCGGAGAACAGCAGCGTCGTGCGCTGCTTGGGCAGGAAGGCCAGGATGCGCTGCAGGTCGGGCAGGAAGCCGATGTCCAGCATGCGGTCGGCTTCGTCGAGCACCACGTACTCCACCTGGTTCAGGACCGTGTTCTTCGATTCGATGTGATCGAGCAGCCGGCCCGGCGTGGCCACCAGGACCTCGACGCCGCGCTTCAGTTCGGCCGTCTGCGGCTTCATGTCCATGCCGCCGAACACCACGGCGCTGCGCAGGTTGGTGAACTTGGAATAGAGCTTGATCTGCTGGGCGACCTGGTCGGCCAGTTCGCGCGTTGGCAGCAGCACCAGCGCCCGCACCGGATGGCGCGCGGGCGAGGTCGACGAGTTCTCGTGCTTCAACAGGCGCTGCAGCAGCGGCAGGGAGAAGGCGGCGGTCTTGCCGGTGCCCGTCTGGGCGGCCCCCATCACGTCGCGGCCCTGGAGGACCACCGGGATGGCCTGCTCCTGGATGGGCGTCATGGACTCGTAGCCCATTTCGGCCACGGCACGGGCGAGAGGTTCGGCGAGGGAGAGTTTGGAAAAAGCTGAATCGGACATCTTAGCCCGCTATTGTCGCACCGCCGCAAAAAACGGGCCAGCACAAGGCTGGCCCGGGGCCGCTAACACGGAATAGTTAACGCGCCAAGCTCACAAATTCTTCGCCTTGAAGGTGTCGCAGGCCTTCACGCTGCCTGTTTTCAGCCCGGTGTCGAACCAGCGCTGGCGCTGGGCGCTGGTGCCGTGGGTGAAGCTTTCCGGCACCACGGCGCGGCCCGAGTTCGCCTGCAGGGCGTCGTCGCCGATCTTCTGCGCCGCGTTCATCGCCTCTTCCACGTCGCCCTGCTCCAGGATGTTGCGCGCCTTCTGCGCGTGGTAGCCCCAGACGCCGGCGAAGCAGTCGGCCTGCAGTTCCACCCGCACGCTCAGCGCGTTGCCCTGGGCCTGGCTGGCGCGGGCGCGGGACTGGTCCACCTGGTCGGTGATGCCCAGTTCGTGCTGCACATGGTGGCCCACTTCGTGGGCGATCACGTAGGCCTGGGCGAAGTCGCCGGGCGCGCCCAGGCGGGTCTTCAGCGTCTCGTAGAAGCTCAGGTCGATGTAGACCTTGCTGTCGGCCGGGCAGTAGAACGGCCCCATCGCCGCCTGGCCGTTGCCGCAGGCGGTGCGCACCGCGCCCCGGAACAACACCAGCTTGGGCGGATGGTAGGTCGCGCCGCCTTGCTGGAACAGCTGCGTCCAGACGTCTTCGGTGTCGGCCAGCACCGTGGAGACGAACCTGGCCTGCTGGTCGTTGGCGGGCGGCGCGTGCGCCGGCCCCTGCTGCTGCACCTGCGGTGCCGAACCGCCGCCGGTCATGATTCCCAGCAGCGTGAGCGGATTGACGCCCAGCACCGCGCCGCCGATCAGCGCGATGACGATGGTGCCGATGCCGATGGTCCCCGTGCCGATGCCGAAACCGCCGCCGCCACCGCCATCGCGCGCGTCCTCGACGTTCGACGATTCCCGGTTTCCTTCCCAGCGCATGCGGATCTCCTTGTTGTAGAGTGATCCGATGGTAGTCACACCCAGCCCGGCTGTTCGTAGTCCGGGGCCCGTTTTGGTGACCGGCTTCGACCCGTTCGGCGGTAGCCACGTCAACCCGAGCTGGCAGGCCGTGCAGGCGCTGGACGGGCGCGTGATCGCCGGCCGGCGGCTGATCGGCGCCGAGCTGCCGACCATCTTCGGCCGCTCGCTGCGGCGCCTGGACGAGCTGATGGAGCAGCACCAGCCTGCGCTGGTGATCTGCACCGGCCAGGCCGGCGGCCGCGGCGCGCTGTCGCTGGAGCGGGTGGCAATCAATGTCGACGACGCCCGCATCCCGGACAACGCCGGCGCCCAGCCGGTCGACACGCCGGTGGTGGCGGACGGCCCGGCGGCTTATTTCACCTCGCTGCCGATCAAGGCCATGCTGCAGGCGCTGCTGCGCGCGGGCATCAACGCCGAAGTGTCGCAGACCGCCGGCACCTTCGTCTGCAACCACGTCTTCTACGGCTTGATGCACCTGCTGGCGCAGCCGCGCTTTCGCGGCGTGCGCGGCGGGCTGGTCCACGTGCCCTTCCTGCCGGAGCAGGGCCAGCCCTCGATGCGGGTCGACGAGATCGTCGCGGGGCTGGCGCTGGGGATCGAGGTGGCGCTGGCGACGCAGCAGGACATCCGCAAGGAAGCGGGTGCGCTGAATTGAGGCATGGTGCGCAGGCAAGCCTGCACACCCTACGAAGAGCCCGAACGGTAGGGTGTGCAGGCTTTGCCTGCGCACCGGTTCACCCCACGATGTCGTACGGCCCACCCTTGGCCAGCGCCCGTTCATAGGCCGGCCGCGCGTGGATGCGCGAGAGGAAGGCCAGCAGATTCGACCGCCGTCCATCCAGCCCGCCGCGCGCCTGCGCCGCCTCCAGCGGGAAGCTCATCTGCACGTCGGCGGCGCTGAACTGCGGCCCGGCGAACCAGTCGCGGCCCTTCAGTTCGCCTTCCAGGTAGTCCAGATGGCGGTCGATCTGCGGCTGGATGAAGCTGCCGCGCACCTTGGCAGCGATGCCACGCGCGATCGGCTTGGCCAGGAAGGGCATCTTGGCCTTGCCGACCTGGTCGAACACCAGTTTCAGCAGCAGCGGCGGCATCAGCGAGCCCTCCGCGTAGTGCATCCAGTAGGTGTAGCGCAGGCGGTCCGGCGTGCCGGCCGGCGGGACGAACCGGCCGCCCCCATACCGCTCCACCAGGTATTCGAGGATGGCGCCGGACTCGGCCAGCGTCACGTCGCCGTCGGTGATCACCGGCGACTTGCCCAGTGGATGCACCTTCTGCAGCTCCGCCGGCGCCAGCATGGTCTGGGCGTCGCGCTGGTAGAAGCGCACCTCGTAGGGCACCGCCAGTTCCTCCAGCATCCAGAGCACGCGCTGGGAGCGCGAATTGTTCAAGTGGTGCACCACGAGCATGGCTGAAGTCCCTCCGGCAGCCCGGATGCTACCCCCTCGGTAGAATGGACGGCGTGTCCATCCTCAACGCCGACCTCCACTGCCACTCCGTGGTCTCCGACGGCACGATGACGCCGGAGGACCTGGCCGCGCGCGCCGCCGCCAACGGCGTGGAGCTGTGGGCGCTGACCGACCACGACGAGATCGGCGGCCAGCAGCGCGCCGCCGCCGCCGCCCGCGCGCACGGCATGAAGTACCTGACCGGCACCGAGATCTCGGTCACCTTCGCCGGCGAAACGGTGCACATCATCGGGCTGGGCTTCGACCCCGAAGACCCCGGCATGAAGCGCGGACTGGAAGAAACCCGCGGAGGCCGCGAAGCCCGGGCGCGCGAGATCGCCGCCGGCCTGGCCCAGGTGGGCATCAAGGACGCCTACGAGGGCGCCCTGAAATACGTCGGCAACCCGGAGCTGATCTCGCGCACCCATTTCGCCCGCTTCCTGGTGGAGACCGGCGCCTGCAGGGACACCAACGAGGTGTTCCGCAAGTTCCTGACCGACGGCAAGCCGGGCTACGTGCCGCACCGCTGGGCCTCGCTCAAGCACGCGGTGCAGTGGATCACCGACGCCGGCGGCGTGGCGGTGATCGCGCACCCGGCCCGCTACAAGTTCACGGCCAACGAGGAATACGCGCTCTTCACCGAGTTCAAGACCCATGGCGGCCGCGGGGTGGAGGTGGTGACCGGCAGCCACACGCCCGCGGAATACGTGAAATACGCGGAGACCGCGCGCGAGTTCGGGCTGGCCGCATCGCGCGGCAGCGACTTCCACAGCCCCGACGAGAGCCACACCGACCTCGGCAAGCTGCCCTTCCTGCCCGGCGCGCTGACGCCGGTGTGGGAGTTGCTGGCCGACCGCATCCGGTGAGCGGCCGGGCCGCCGCGCGGTCCCTGCGCCAGCCGCACGCCACCGCCGGCATCGCCCTCGTGGTCGGCGCCAGCGCCTGCTTCGCCGCGCTGGACACCACCACCAAGTTCATCAGCGCCAGCGTGCCGCTGCTGATGGCCCTGTGGTTCCGCTATTTCTTCCAGGCCGTCGCCACCACCGTCGTGGTGCTGCCGCTGCGCGGCATGAAGGCCTGGCGCACCCGGCGGCTGGTGTGGCACATCGTGCGCGGCATCCTTCTTCTCGTCAGCAGCCTGCTGGCCTTCGTCAGCCTGCGTTACCTTCCGGTCGGCGAGTTCACGGCCATCGTCATGATCACGCCGCTCGTCATCACGCTGCTGGCCGCCCGCCTGCTGCACGAGCAGGTGTCGCTGCTGCGCTGGGCGCTGGTGATCGGCGGCTTCGCCGGCACGCTGATCATCATCCGGCCCGGCGCCGGCACTTTCGGCTGGGCCAGCCTGATCCCGCTGGCCCTGGTGGCCAGCAATGCCGCCTTCCAGGTGCTCACCAGCCGGCTGGCCCGCACCGAAGACCCGATGACCATGCACCTCTACACGGGGTGGACGGGCACCATCGCCGCCTTCCTGGCGCTGCCGTTCGTCTGGACGCCGCTGCACGACCCCTGGCTGTGGGCCTGGCTGTGCTTCATGGGCCTGGTGGGCACGGTCGGCCACTTCATGCTGATCCTGGCCTACTACCGGGCGCCGGCGGCCGTGCTCACGCCCTACCTCTACGCCCAGATCGGCTTCGCGATGCTCGGCGGCGTGCTGGTTTTCCAGCACGTTCCGGACCACCTGTCGCTGTTCGGAATCGGCATGATCGCGTTCTGCGGCGCCGCCGGCGCCTGGCTCACGGTGCGCGAGCGCCGCGACGGACCTGCTGCCTGAACATGGCCCAGTACTTCGAACTGCACCCCGACAACCCGCAGCCGCGGCTGTTGAAGCAGGCTGTCGCCATCATCGCGAAGGGCGGCGTGGTGGCGGTGCCCAGCGACTCGAGCTACGCCATCGCCTGCCACCTGGACGACAAGGCGGCGGCCGACCGCCTGCGGCAGATCCGCCATGTCGACGACAAGCACCACCTCACGCTGCTGTGCCGCGACCTGAGCGAGGTGGCCAACTACGCCCGCGTCGACAACAAGCAGTACCGGCTGCTGAAATCGGCGACGCCGGGCCCGTTCACCTTCATCCTGGAAGCCACCCGCGAGGTGCCGCGCCGGGTCAGCCACCCGCAGCGCAAGACCATCGGCCTGCGGGTGCCGGACCACCGCACGCTGCAGGCCCTGCTGGAGATGCACGGCGCGCCGCTGCTGGCCACCACGCTGATGGAGCCCGGCGCCGGCGAGGCCCTGAACGACCCGGAACGGATCCGCGACCGCTTCCAGCACCAGCTCGACGCCGTGATCGGCGCCGGCCCCTGCCCGGACCAGCCGACCACGGTGATCGACCTGGTCCCCATGGGCACCGGCGGCGACGCCGTGCTGGTGCGGCGCGGGCGCGGCGACCCGGCGATCCTGGGCCTCTGAGGCCATCTGGGACAATCGACCCGTGGATATCAACAATCTCGTACAGACCGTCCTGATCTTTGCACTGCCCGTGCTGTTCGCCATTACCGTGCACGAGGCCGCCCACGGCTACGTGGCGCGCTACCTCGGCGACAACACCGCGTACGTGCAGGGCCGGGTCACCCTCAACCCCATCAAGCACATCGATCCCGTCGGCACCATCCTGATGCCGCTGATCCTGTACTTCGCCACCTCGGGTACCTTCCTCTTCGGCTATGCCAAGCCGGTGCCGGTGAACTTCGGCGCGCTGCGGCACCCCAAGCGCGACATGGTGTGGGTGGCGCTGGCCGGCCCGATGTCCAATTTCATCCAGGCCATCCTCTGGGCGCTGGTCTTCACGCTGCTGGTGGGCTTCGGCTGGACCGAACGCTTCTTCCTCGAAATGGCCAAGGCCGGCGTGCTGGTCAACCTGGTGATGTGCGCCTTCAACCTGTTCCCGCTGCCGCCGCTGGACGGCGGCCGGGTGCTGGTGGGCCTGCTGCCGCCGCGCCAGGCCTACGCGGTCAGCAAGATCGAGCCCTTCGGCTTCTTCATCGTGATGGGGCTGGTGCTGATGGGCGTCGTCAGCAAGTTCTGGCTGCAGCCGCTCATGTCCGCCGGCTACTGGCTGCTGGCCATGCTGATGGCGCCGCTGAACCTCCTGCTGCATTGAACACCATGGCCGCTCCCGTCCGCTACCTCACCGGCATCACCACCACGGGCACCCCGCACCTGGGCAACTACGTCGGTGCGATCCGGCCCGCCGTGCAGGCCAGCCGCGCCGCCGGCACCGAGAACTTCTACTTCCTGGCCGACTACCACGCGCTGATCAAGTGCGACGAGCCGGCGCGCATCCAGCGCTCCACGCTGGAGATCGCGGCCTGCTGGCTGGCCGCGGGGCTGGACCCGGAGCAGGTGTTCTTCTACCGCCAGTCCGACATCCCCGAGATTCCCGAGCTGACCTGGCTGCTGACCTGCGTGACCGGCAAGGGCCTGCTCAATCGCGCCCATGCCTACAAGGCGCAGGTGGACAAGAACACCGCCGCCGGCGTCGACCCGGATACCGACGTGACCGCGGGCCTGTTCATGTATCCGGTGCTGATGGCCGCCGACATCCTGATGTTCAAGGCGCACAGGATCCCGGTGGGGCGCGACCAGGTGCAGCACATCGAGATGGCGCGCGACATGGCGCAGAGCTTCAACCACCTCTATGGCGAGCACATGGTGCTGCCCGAGGCCGCGATCGACGAATCGGTGGCGCTGCTGCCCGGCCTGGACGGCCGGAAAATGAGCAAGAGCTACGACAACGTGATTGCCCTCTTCGGCCCGCCCGAGCAGATCAGGAAGCAGATCTTCTCCATCGTCACCGACTCGAGGGCGCCGGGCGAGCCCAAGGCCGTGGAAGGCTCGGCGCTGTTCCAGATCTACCAGGCCTTCGCCTCGCCGCAGGAAACGCAGCAGCTGCGCCAGGCCTATGCCGACGGCATCGCCTGGAGCGACGCCAAGCAGTTGCTGTTCGAGCGCATCGACCGCGAGATCGCCCCCATGCGCGCGCGCTACGAACACCTGGTGAACCACCCCGCGGAACTCGAACAGGTCCTGCAGGCCGGCGCGGCCAAGGCGCGCCGGCGCGCGACGCCCTTGCTGGCCGAACTGCGCCACGCCGTCGGCCTGCGCAACCTGGCCAGCGCCGCCGGCGCCGCGAAGAAGGACAAGGCCAGGGCCGCCCTGCCGACCTTCAAGCAGTACCGCGAAGACGACGGCCTCTTCCATTTCAAGTTCGTCGACGCCCAGGGCCGGCTGTTGCTGCAAAGCGCCGGCTTCGCCTCGCCCAAGGAGGCGGGCCAGTTCATCGCGCAGCTGAAGCAGTCGGCGTCGGCCCCGCAATTGGGCGACCGCGCAACCCTGGCCGACGGCGTTGCGCTGGCCGAAGTGAATGCGGCCCTGCAGGCCCTGGCCGACGCTTCAAACTAACGGATTACCCCAGGAGTCGTAATGGCAGAAGCTGTATCCTTGCCGGTTGCTCGCGCGGGAAACCAATTGAAAAACATGAACGTGTATGTCATCGACGACCATCCGCTGATGCGTGAGGCGGTCGTGATGCTGCTGCGCCGGATGCGGCCCGGGGCGAACGTCGTGGAACTCGATCGCATCGGCGGCATCGAGGCGGCCGAGAAGCAGCATGGCGCGCCGGACCTGATCACGCTGGACCTGAAGCTGCCCGACACCACGGGCGCCTCCGGTGTCCACGAAATGAAGAAGCGCTTTCCCGAAACTCCGCTCGCCGTGCTGTCCGCTTCGCCCGCGGCCGACTCCGAGGAGCTGTGCATCGAAGCCGGCGCCGACATCTACATCGAGAAGTCTTCGGGCGCGCTGGAGATCGGCAACGCCCTGCGCGCGCTGCTGTCCGCCGACGGCCAGTTCGAGGAACTCGCGCCCACCGACAACAAGCTGTCCAAGCGCCAGAAGCAGCTGATCGTGATGCTGGACCGCGGCTTGTCCAACCGAGAGATCGCCGACGAACTGGGCATCAGCGAGCACACGGTGAAGGTGCACCTGTGGCGGCTGTTCCGCCGCCTGGGCGTGAAGAGCCGCACGCAGACGATCCACTTCGCCCGCGTTCACGGCCTGTTGACCAGCTGAGCGACGGAGGAGACGGCGCGCTCGGCGGCGGCGCGCGCGTCGGTGGGCTGCAGCAGCAGCCGGAACACCGTGCCCTTGCCGGGTCGTGACGACAGCGACAAGGGATGGCCCAGGATGTTGGTCAGTCGCGCCACGATGTAGAGGCCCAGGCCGAAGCCATCCTCGGTGCCGGCATGCGTGGGCACC
>JAQGMU010000330.1 GCA_028292195.1 Ramlibacter sp.
ATCGAGTGCTCGGTGGCATCGTAGACCCGGCCCTGTCCATGGCATCCCGGGCAGGCGCCCTGCGGCGTGTTGGGGGAAAAGTCCTCCGCGTAGAGCATCGGCTGCCCGGGCGGATAGTGGCCGACCCGCGAATACAACATCCGCAGCAGGCTGGACAGCGTGGTGACGCTGCCGACCGAAGAGCGGGTGCTCGCCTGGCCCCGCTGCTGCTGCAGCGCCACCGCCGGCGGCAGGCCTTCGATGGAGTCGACGTCGGGCACGCCGGCCTGGTCGATCAGCCGCCGCGCATAGGGCGACACCGATTCCAGGTAGCGCCGCTGCGCCTCGGCATAGACCGTGCCGAATGCGAGCGAGGACTTGCCGGAGCCGGAGACGCCGCTGAACACCACCAGCGCATCGCGCGGGATATCGACGTCGACGTCCTTCAGGTTGTGCTCGCGGGCGCCGCGCACGCGCACGAAGCCGCGTTCGCGCGGGGGCTGTACGTCGTCGAGGTCCGGGGCCGGGCTGGTGCCGGTGCTGGTGCGTTCTTTTCCCATGCTCCACCGTATGCGCCGCGCCTCAGCCGCCCGGTCGGACGCGGCTGAATCCCCTGTAGGCGGCACCGCCTAAGATAGGCGGATGTCCGAGTTGCCTGCCGCGGCCCCGCGCCGCCCCATCCATACCCGCAACATCCGCTTCGAAGGCTTCCTGCGCGAAGACGGCCTGTGGGACATGGATTGCGAACTGTCCGATACCAAGGCCAACGCCTTCACCATGCGCGAACGCGGCCTGCTGCCGGCGGGCGAGCCGGTGCACCTGCTGCGGGTGCGCCTGACCATCGACGATGGCTTCACCATCCGCGCCGTGCAGACGGCCGCGGCCAAGGTGCCGTTCAACGAATGCCACGCGGCGGCCGCGGAGCCCATGCAGAAGCTGGTCGGCCTGACCATGGGCCCCGGCTGGCGCAAGGCGATCGAAGGCGCCATCGGCGGCGTGGGCGGCTGCACCCACCTGCGCGAGCTGGTGTTCAACGCGGCGACGGCGGCCTTCCAGATGATCCCGCACCACCGCGAGAGCGAGGGTGGCAGCCATGCGCCGCCCGGCGCCGCCGGCGACAAGCCGCCGTTCTTCATGGGGCAGTGCATGACCTGGTCGTTCAGCGGTCCGGTGGTGCAGCGCATCGCGCCGCAGTTCTACCGCGGCAACGGCCCGGTCAGGAAGGCCGGCTGAGCCCGGCCACGGGCGCCACTGGCCGCACCTGCGGCTGCCACCTGCTGTAGCCCACGCCGAGCGCCGTCGCGGTGCCGTAGAGCACCATCGCGGCGCCGACCAGGGCGAACAACGCCCAGGGCTGCGGCACCGCCGCCGCGATCGCATGGCCGGCCAGCAGCACGAACAGGAAGCGCAGCAGCGAGGCCGCGACCGGCGCCGCCACCTTGCCCGCGCCTTGCGCCGCAAAGTAGAGCGTGAGGCCGAGGCCGAAGAAGCCGAAGCCCGGGCCGGCCCAGCGCAGGTAGCTGCGGGCGTGCGCCAGCACCGCCGCATCGCGGCTGAACCAGGTGACCCAGAGGTCGGGTGCCGCCAGCAGCAGCAGGCCGATGCTGCCCAGCATGGTGGCCGACACCGCGCCGGCCGCCCAGGCCACGCGGCGGGCCCGCGCCACGTCGCCGGCGCCGATCGCCATGCCAACCATGGGCACCGCCGCCACGCCGACGCCGAAGGCGATCGGCACCAGCAGGAACTCCAGCCGCGCACCGATGCCGTAGCCGGCCAGCGCGTCGTTGCCATGCATGGCGACGAGCGAAGTCACCACCAGCACGGTGCCCACCGTCAGCAGCGGCGACAAGCACGCCAGCGCGCCGACCCGCAGGATGTCCTGGAACAGCGGCCATTGCAGCCGGATGCCGGCGAAGACCAGCCGGATCTTTCCCGGCCCCTGCCGCACGTACCACCACAGCACCGCCGCCGCCGCGTAGTACGCGATCACCTGTCCCAGCGCCACGCCGCGCATGCCCAGCCGCGGCGCGCCCAGCAGCCCGAGCCCGAGCACCGAGCCGCAGGCCACCTGCAACAAGGAGGTGGCGAGGATGGCCGCTGACGGCAGGCGCATGTTGCCGCTGCCGCGCACGAGGGAGATCAGGGTGTTGAACAGCCAGATGGCGGGCGTGGCGCAGAACACCCAGAAGCCATAGAGCGCCGCCTGCGCCAGCACCTCGCCGCTGCCGCCCAGCCGGCTGTAGAAGGTGGGGCCGAAAGTCCAGAGCAGCAGCGTGAAGAAGCAGCCGGCGGCAGCGCCTATGCAGAGGGCGTGGACCGCCAGCGCACGGGCCCGTTCCGCCTGGCCGCCGCCCAGCGCGCGGCTGATGGCGGACGACACGCCGCCGCCCATGGCGCCGGCGGAGAACATCTGCATCAGCATCACGAACGGGAACACCAGCGCCATCGCCGCCAGCGAGGTCTTGCCCAGCAGGCCGACGTAAACCGTTTCGCCGATGCCGACCGCGGTGGCCGCCGCCATGGCGAACACGTTGGGCACCGCCAGCCGCAGCAGGGTGGGGAGGATGGGGCCGTGGAGAAGGGGTGACACGAGGAAAGTGTAGGCTGGGTTCCGCGCAGCGGACCCCAGCGTTTCAACACCGCGCCCGAAAATGCCGGGGTCGCCCGCGGCGAACCCAGCCTACGGCGGACAAGTCGAAGCCCGCGCCAGCAGCAACTCCTTCTCGCGTGCATTCCCCGCCAGCGTCGCCGCGCGCATGAACTCCGCCCGCGCCTCGGCATGGCGCCCCAGCCGCGCCAGCAGGTCCCCGCGCACGCTGGGCAGCCACTGGTAGTTGCGCAGGGCCTTGTCCGCGCGCAGTCCGTCGACGATGGCCAGGCCCGCCGCCGGCCCCTGCGCCATCGCCACCGCCACCGCGCGATTGAGTTCCACCACCGGCGACGGCGCCACCTGCGCCAGCTGCGCGTACAGCGCGGCGATGCGGGCCCAGTCGGTGGCCGCCGCCGTCGTGGCCCGCCCATGGCAGGCCGCGATGGCGGCCTGCAGCGCATAGACCCCCTGCGCGCCGCCCAGGGCCTCGGCCCGCGCCAGCGCCGCCAGCCCGCGCCGGACCAGCAGGTGGTCCCAGCGGGCGCGGTCCTGGTCCTGCAGCAGGATGGGCCGGCCCTCGCGGTCGGTGCGGGCCGGCAGCCGCGAGGACTGCAGCTCCAGCAGCGCGGCCAGGCCGTGGGCCTCGGGCTCCTGCGCCGCCAGTTCGGCCAGCATGCGCGCCAGGCGTAGCGCCTCCTGCGCCAGCACCGGCCGCATCCAGTCTTCCCCCGCGGTGGCGGTGTAGCCCTCGTTGAACACCAGGTAGATCACTTCCAGCACCGAAGCCAGGCGCGGCGCCAGCTCGGGGCCGCGTGGCACTTCGTACGGCAGCTTCGCGTCGCTCAGCGTGCGCTTGGCGCGCACGATCCGCTGCGCGATGGTCGGCTCCGGCACCAGGTAGGCACGGGCGATCTCGTGGGTGCTCAGGCCGCCCAGCAGCTTGAGCGTGAGCGCCACCCGCGCGTCGGCCGACAGCACCGGGTGGCAGGCGGTGAAGATCAACCGCAGCAGGTCGTCGCCGATGTCGTCCTGGCGCGCGGCATCCAGGGCGTCGACGAAGTCCGGCACCACCAGCGCCTCCTGCGCCTCCAGGTCGAGGCCGAGCTCCTCGAGCTTCTCGCCCTGCATCTTGCGACGCCGCAGGTGGTCCAGCGCGCGCCGCTTGGCGGTGGTCATCAGCCACGCGCCCGGCTTGTCCGGGACGCCCTCCGCGGGCCAGTGCTCCAGCGCGGCCACCAGCGCGTCCTGCGCCAGTTCCTCGGCCACGCCCAGGTCGCGCACCATGCGGGCGACCGCGGCCACGATGCGCGCCGACTCGATGCGCCAGACCGCCGCGATCGCCTGGTGGGTGGCCGAGTGCATCGCCGGCTTCGCTTCAGCCGTGCGGCGGAGCGGCGTTCGGGTCCATCCACATCAGCTCCCAGACGTGGCCGTCCAGGTCCTCGAAGCCGTGCCCGTACATGAAGCCGTGGTCCTGCGGCGCGTTCGGCGCGGTGGCGCCGGCGGCCAGCGCCTTCTTCACCAGGCTGTCGACTTCGGCGCGGCTCTCGCACGACAGGCACACCAGCACCTCGGTGGCCTTCTTCGCGTCGGAGATCGGTTTCTTGGTGAAGGACTGGAAGAACGGTTCCACCAGCAGCATGGCGTAGCTGGCGCCGTCCGCGATCACCATGCAGGCGCCCTGCTCGTTGGTGAACTGCGGGTTGAACGTGAAGCCCAGCGCGCCGAAGAAGGCCTTGCTGCGCTCCATGTTCTTGATGGGAAGGTTGACGAAGATCTGGCGGGCCATGAATGCTCTCCTTATTGCATGCCGATGTCGCGGAACCGGTCCGCGGTCTGGGGTTCGACCAGGCCGTCGAAGTCTTCCAGCTCGTACAGCTGGCGCACCTCGATGTGGCAGGCCACGCCTTCGGTGATCGGGTTGGGGAAGCGGCGCGACCATTCGACGGCCTCGTCGCGGGTGCGGGTCTGCACCAGCGTGTAGCCGGCGATCAGCTCCTTGCTCTCGGTGAACGGGCCGTCGACGATGGTCCGCTTGTTGCCGTCGTACTGCACCCGCCAGCCCTTGCTGCTGGGTTGCAGGCCGGAGGCATCCAGCAGCACGCCGGCCTTGGCCAGTTCCTCGTGGTAGCTCGCCATGGCGGCGAACAGCGGCTCGGGATTGGGCGGGAAACGGCCGGCCTCGCTGTCGGGGGTGGCCTTGACGATGATCATGAAGCGCATGGGGTTCTCCTGTGGGGGAGGCGGCTGACCGCAGCCTCTGATCTGACGACGAAGCAAGTTCGCTGGATTCGACAAACGGGCCCCTGGTAAAAACCCTAGGAAAGGCTACTCAACTTGTGGATGACGCAAGCCAGCCAAGGCGCCAGCATGGGGCCTGTTTCCAGCCGATGGAGATCGCCATGCGCCACGCCCTCGTGCTCATTCTCGCCTTGGTGCTCGATGGGGCGCCGGCCTGGGCGCAGGACCAGCCGGCGCCCGCCGAGCCCCAGGAGCAGCAACAGGCGCAAGCCATCGGGACCGTGATCCAGTTCATGAAGGCCGGGCGGCCGCAGGATGCGATCGTCGCGGCCGACAAGGTGATTTCCTATTACGAGGAGCGCTATCGCAAGGGCAAGACCTTCGTCTTCTCCGCACGCAGTGAACTGGAGAGCCTGGCTTACCTGATGGACGTGGCCGCGAACCAGGCTACCGCGCCCGGCAACGCCGCGGTGTATTCCAGGAATTGGGGCGACGCCTACCACCTGAAGGGCTACGCCCTGCTCGAACTGCGGCGGCCGACGGACGCCCTGGCCGCGCTGCAGGCCGCGGTAGGCCTGGCACCTCGGAATGCCCAGTACCTCACGGAGCTCGGGCAGGTGCAGGTTGCGCTGCGCGACCTGGCAGGCGCCATGCAAAGTTTCACGCGCGCGGAAAAGGCGGCGCGCGACCTGTCGCCACCCGATACGAAAACGACCGAGCTCACCCGTGCCTTGCGCTCGCAAGGCTTCCTGTTGATCGAACGCAAGCAATTCGACCTGGCCGAGAAGCTGTACCGGGAGTGCCTGGAGCTGGACCCCGCGGATCGCAACGCGCAGCGTGAACTGGCCTACATCGAGAAGGTGCGCCAGTCCGGGCGCCCGCCGGTCAACCTGGATGCGCTGTGGTCGCAGGCGGTTCGGCAGAACAGCGACGGGGCGGCGCAGGCTTACCAGCGCCAGTGGATCGTGCCCCGCGCCGCGGATGCCGTGCCGACGACCTGGCCCCAGGACAAGGCCGTTTCCGCCTGCCTGGGCGGCGCCGGCCAGCCGCGGGCCGCCTACCTGCAGATGGTCTTCACCGTCGACGCCGCGGGGCTGGTCACCGACGCCGCGACCAACCGGTCGGACGTGCTCGACGAGTGCGTCCGGCGTGAAACACGGGGACTGCAACTGGCGCCACCGCCTTCCGCGCCCTTCCTCGTCTGCTCCGAATACGCCCGGGTCCGGGACCGGGAACCCGGCAACGAGGTGATCACGGTCATGGGTTGCGGCCCGGCGCCGCAAGCGCGCATGTGCAAGCTGGTGAATGGCGGAATGCCCCGGTGCACGGCCAGGTAGCGCGCCTGGCTCAGAGATAACAGGGCGCGGTCTCGCGCACTTCGATGGCCGCCCATTCGGCGGCCGGGCATTCGCGGGCCAGCGCCAGCGCTTCGTCCCGGGTCTTGCAGCTGACCAGGAAGAAGCCGCCTATCATTTCCTTGGCCTCGGCGAACGGGCCGTCCAGCACCTGCGGCCTGCCGGCGCGTACCTGCACGCGGGTCGCGGTGTCCTGCGAAGCCAGCGATTCGACGGCCAGCAGCAGCTCGCGCCGCTTCAGGTCTTCGGCGAAACGCACCATGCGGTCGTACACCGCTTCCCCTTCGGCGCGCGTGCGGGTGGCACGCTGGCCGACCGGCTCATGGATCAACAACATGTAAGGCATGCGGCCATGATAAGTGGCCGCACGCGGGGTGCCGCTCAGGTCAAGCCGAGGCCGGCAAAGCTGCTCTGGAAGGCTTCGGGCCGGGGCGGCAGGATGACGGTGGCCTGCACCAGCGCCGCGCCGTCGAACTCCTCCGAAACCATCGCGCCGCCGACCTCGTCGTCGAGGGCCGTGCCCAGGGCCTCGTGGCTGCCGGCCGACAGGGCCACGGTGCCCGCCACCGCGTTCCATGCCATGGCCGCCGCGTGCTTGCGCTCCGCGCCGACCACCACCGCCCACTGGCGCTCCTGCGCCCGGAACACGGCCAGCGTGCAGTGGCCGGTGTAGAGGCCGACCCGGAACTGCACGTCCGCAACCGAGTGCTGCAGGGCCAGCGCCATGCGCAATGCGGACCGGGCATCCTTGAACAGCGTGAGCGAACCGGGCGCCGCACTGTGGTCGATCCGGCCGCCGTGGCTGGCGGCGAGCCAGCGCAGCTGGCTCTGCACCCGATCGGCGCTGTCGCTGCCGGCCCGCACTCCGGCGTCGGCATGCAGCAGCGTCAGCGTGCACTGCTCGATGGAAACCCCGCGGCCTTCCTGCTCGACGAAGGCTTCATGCCAGACAGCATCCGGCAGGGTGCGCTGCGCCCGGGCCGAAAGGGCTTCGATCATCGTTGACTTGGACTGCATGTTTCGTTCCGCCTGATGTAGGAGTTTGCGTTGCGGGGATTTGCAACGTATTGACAGAATCAATTACAACTTCTTTCATCTGGCCTTCGATAAGCCGTTTCGCTCACCACTGGCAGCCAATTCCCTAGGCCGCGGCTCAGGCGTGGACCAGGCCCTTGCGCAAGGCGTAACGGGTGAGCGTGGCGACGTCACCCATCTGCAGGCGATCCATGATCCGTGCGCGATGCACGTCCACGGTCTTGCGGCTGAGGCCCAGCTCGAAGGCGATTTCCTTGCTGGAGCGGCCCTGCGCCACCATCGTCAGCACTTCGATCTGGCGGACGCTGAGTTCGTCGCTGGTGACGGTCTCCGGGGTCTGCATCAACAGCCTGGCGACCGTGGCGCTGAAGTAGCAGCCCGTAGCCATCACGCTGCGCAGGGCCTGTTCGAGCTCCGCCGGCGCCGCGTGCTTCATCACGTAGCCGCAGGCGCCGCTGGCCACCGCGCTGCGGACGAAATCGACGGTGTCGTACATCGACAGCGCGATCACCTTCAACGCCGGAAATTTCGCGCGGATGCAGGCGATGGCCGCGATGCCGTCCATGCGCGGCATCGCGATGTCCGTCAGCACCACGTCGGGTTGTACCGTGTCGAGCAGGTCCAGCAGTTCCTGTCCGTCCCTGGCCTCGGCCACCACCTCGACCCCCGGCATGTTCATCAGCAGTGCCTTGAGCCCGGAGCGTACGAGTTCGTGGTCATCGGCGAGCAGGACTTTCAGGGTGGGCAACGGGTACATCTTCGGGGCGGGGGAGCGGAGGGCGATCATCCCATGGCGCCGCGGAGGCGCGACCGCGGGCTGTCAATCGACGAAGGAGATCGGGGATAAAGTCACGATTTCCGGGTGTTGCCGAATACGCGTCGCGCTAGCTGACGCCGTGCCGCGCGACGTCAAAGCTTCGAAAAATCCGGCTTGCGCTTTTCCATGAACGCGGTGAACGCCTCCTTCGCCGCCGGCTCCTGCAGCAGGCGGCGAAAGCTCTCGCCCTCGTCCTGCATCTGCTGCAGCACCTGGGGCTGCTGGCCCTTCTTCATCAGGCGCTTGGTCTCGACCAGGCTGCTGAGCGGCTTGGCGGCCAGCTTTTTCGCCTGCGCCTGCGCGAAGTTGCTGGCTTCGGTCGGCGGCAGCACGCGATTGACCAGGCCCACTTCCAGCGCCGCTTCGGCCATGAAGGGCTCGCCCAGCAGCAGTGCCTCGGCGCCGCGGTGATAGCCGAACATCTGCGGCACCAGCAGGCTGGATGCCGCTTCCGGGCACAGGCCGAGGTTGACGAAGGGCATGGAGAAGGCGGCGTTGTCGCCAGCGTAGACCAGGTCGCAGTGGAACAGCATGGTGGTGCCGACGCCGACCGCCGGCCCGCACACGGCCGCCAGCAGCGGCTTGGGGAAGGTGGCGATGCCGTGCAGGAAACGGAACACCGGCGAGTCCTTCCCGGCCGGCGGCTGGTTGAGGAAGTCGCCGATGTCGTTGCCGGCGCTGAACACGGTCTCGTGCCCTTGCAGCACGGCCACGCGGACGTTGGCGTCTTCCTGCGCCGCATGGATGGCATCGGCCAGCATGCCGTACATGGCGGAGGTGATGGAGTTCTTGCGCTCCAGCCGGTTCAAAGTGATGGTCATCACGCCGCCCTCGGCGTGAACCTTGATGTCGCTCATTGCAATGCTTCCTTGACGAAATCGAGTCGGTCCTGGCCCCAGTACATCTGGTCGCCGACGAAGAAGGTGGGCGCGCCGAAGACGCCGCGGCCCACGGCATGGCTGCTGATCGCCTTGAGCTGCTCCTTCACCTCCGGGTCGGAAGTGAGGCCCTGGAACTGCGGCGTTTCGAAGCCGGCTTCCTTCAGCACCATGGCGACGGTGGCGGGATCGTTCATGTTGCGGCCCTCGACCCAGATGGCCTGGTAGACCGCGTCGACGTACACCGGCATCCGGGCCGGGGTGCGCATCTGCAGGCCGACGGCGCCCCGCATCAGCATCAGCGTGTTGATGGGGAAGTGCGGGTTGTGGGCGAACTCCACCCCGTAGCGGCGGGCGTAGCGCTGCAGGTCCTGCAGCATGTAGTGGCCCTTGGCCGGCACTTCCATCGGCGACCTGTTGCCTGTGGCCTGGAACACCCCGCCCAGCAGGAAGGGGCGATAGACGATCTCGGCACGCGTTTCGGCGGCGATCTTCGGCAGCTGCTTCCAGGCCAGGTAGGCGGCCGGGCTGCCGACGTCGAAATAGAACTCAACTTCCTTCGCCATCAGAATTTCTCCATCCAGGGTCGCAGGTCCAGCTCGTGGGTCCAGGCATCGCGCGGCTGGGAGTGCAGCATCCAGTAGTTCTCGGCGATGTGCTCGGGGTTGAGGATGCCGTCTTTTTCCTTCAGCGCATAGCGCTCCGGGAAATTCTCACGGATGAATTCGGTGTCGATGGCGCCGTCGATCACCACGTGTGCCACGTGGAGACCCCTGGGGCCGAGCTCGCGCGCCATGCTCTGGGCCAGCGCCCGCAGCGCGTGCTTGGCCCCGGCGAAGGCGGCGAAATTGGCGCTTCCGCGCAGCGAGGCGGTGGCGCCGGTGAACAGCAGCGTGCCCTTGCCGCGGGGCGCCATCCGCCTGGCCGCCTCGCGCGCCGTGAGGAAGCCCCCGAAGCAGGCCATTTCCCAGACCTTGAAGAATTTACGCGCGGTTTCTTCCAGGATCGAACTGGGCACGTTGGCGCCGATGTTGAAGACGAACACCTCCACCGGGCCGATGGCGCGCTCGACCTGCTCGAACAGCGCCACCACCTCCTCTTCCTTGCGGGCGTCGGTGGCGAAGCCGTGCGCCCGGCCGCCCTCGGCGCGGATCTGCTCCAGCAGCGGCTGCAGCTTGTCGAGGCTGCGGCGCACCGCGCAGACGGTGTAGCCGCCGCGGGCGAAGCGCCGCGCGATGGCGCCACCGGTGGCGTCGCCGGCGCCGATCACCACGGCGACCGGGCTTTGCTGCGCGCTTTCGGCCATGGCATCACTCCTTGTAGTAGACGACCTGGTGCGTGGTGGCCAGCAGCTCGCCGGCCTCGTTCCACAGCTGGCCGGCGTGGTCGAAGTAGCCGCCGCCGAAGCCCTGGCCGCGCGCCTGGATCAGCAGGTAGCCGCTGTCGGTGGCGCGCAGCTGCTCGCTGCCGGCGTGGAAGTAGACGGTGAACGAGACCGTGCCGAGCGGCGTCAGCCTGGCGCGGCGCAGCCACAGGCGGGGGAAGAAGACATCCGCCAGTGCCGTGAGGGAGGGGAAGTCGAGCGGCCGCGGCGGCTCGTCGCGCACCCACAGCCGGCTCAGGCTTTCGCCCGCGCCCTGGCCGTTCCATTCGCGCGGGATGGCGCCGGCGAGGAAGCGCATGTCGTAGCGGTGCAGCCACTCGACGCCGCGGGGCTGGCTCCGCGGCACGTCCTGCGGGCGCGGCACTTCGGGCATGGCGGCTTCATGGCCGGCCCAGGTCTCGCGCCGCAGCGCGGTGACGGCGGTGGCGGTCACCACCACCTGCCCGTCCTGCAGGATCTCGATGATCCAGTGCTGGGTCGACCGGTTGGTGCGGGCCGGCCGCGGCCGCACCACGAACAGGCCATCGGCCAGCGCGGCGGCGAAATTGACGGTCAGCGCCACCGGTTCGCCGAGCAGCTCCGGGTGCTGCAGCACGGCGTTCAGCGCCTGCGCCGCGGTGATGCCGCCGTAGGGGCCGATCATGTTGCCGTAGGCGGGGCTGGTGTGGCCTTGCCAGGCGCCGTCGGCCAGTGCCTCGAGCCCGATCGCCGCGTCGAACACGTGGGCGTCGCCCATCCTCACCTCCTCGTCAGACCCGCTCGAAGATCCCCGCCGCGCCCTGGCCCATGCCGACGCACATCGTGACCATGCCGTACTTGAGATTCTTGCGCCGCAGCGCGTGCACCACTGTCGCCGAGCGGATAGCCCCGGTGGCGCCGAGAGGATGGCCCAGCGCGATCGCGCCGCCCATCGGGTTGACGCGGGCCGGATCGAGGCCGAGCGTGTTGATCACGGCCAGCGATTGCGCGGCGAAGGCTTCGTTGAGTTCGATCCAGTCGATCGCTTCCTGCCTGAGGCCCGCGTTCCTGAGCGCCGCCGGAATGGCCTCGATCGGGCCGATGCCCATGATGTGCGGCGGCACGCCGCGGCTGGCATAGCTGACGAAGCGCGCCAGCGGTTGCAGACCGAAGCGCTTGATCGCGGCTTCACTGGCGAGGATCAGCGCGCCGGCGCCGTCGGAGGTCTGCGAGCTGTTGCCGGCGGTGACGCTGCCGCGCGCGGCGAACACCGGCCGCAGCCTGGCCAGCGTTTCCAGGGTGGTGTCGGGGCGGGCGCCTTCGTCGAGCTTGACGGTACGGTTCCTGATGGCGACTTCGGCGGTGTCGAGGTCGACGGAGCGTTCCGCAACGTCGATCCCGGTGATCTCGGCGGCGAACTCGCCGGCCTGCATGGCGGCCACGGCCTTCATGTGCGACTGGTAGGCGAACTGGTCCTGCGCTTCGCGGCTCACCTTCCATTGCTGCGCGACCTTTTCCGCCGTGAGGCCCATGCCGTAGGCGATGCCGTAACTTTCGATGTCGTCGGGGTTGGAGAAGATGGTGGGCGACAGCGAGGGCGTGTTGCCCATCATCGGCACCATGCTCATGCTCTCGGTGCCGGCGGCGATCATCACGTCGGCTTCACCGACGCGGATGCGGTCGGCGGCCATCTGCACGGCCGCCAGGCCCGAAGCGCAGAAGCGGTTGACCGTGATGCCACCGACGCTCTTGGGCAGGCCGGCGAGCACGGCACCGATGCGTGCGACGTTGAGGCCTTGCGGGCCTTCGGGAATGGCGCAGCCGCAAATGATGTCTTCGACCGCATGCGGGTCGAGGCCGGGCACCTGCGCCATCGCCGCGCGCAGCACGGTGGCCAGCAGTTCATCGGGCCGCGTATTGCGGAAGAAGCCCTTGTGCGAACGGCCGATGGGGCTGCGGGTGGCGGCGACGATGTAGGCGTCTTGGATCTGTTTCACGAACACTCTCCTGTCCTGTCAATCTTTGTCTTGCCCCCTCTCCCGCTTGCGGGAGAGGGTTGGGGTGAGGGCCGCGGCGGTGGCAAGAATCTTCTCCAGCACCGCATCCGTCTGGCCGAGAACTTCGTGGTTCCAGAATCTCAGTGTCTGGAAGCCGAGTGCCTTCATCGCTGCTTCGCGCCTTGCGTCATATGCCATCTGCTCACCGTGCTGGCCGCCATCGAGCTCGATGACCAATCCGATCTCCAGGCAGGCGAAATCAGCGTAGTACTTGCCGATGGGATGTTGGCGGCGGAACTTGAGGCCCTGGAATTGGCGGTTGCGCAGATGGCGCCAGAGGAGGCTTTCGGCGTCCGTTGGAACTTTGCGCAGCGCCTTCGCCCTCACCCCAACCCTCTCCCGCAAGCGGGAGAGGGAGTCTTCAGGGTTTGGCTGAGGCATCACTTCAATTCCGCACCGGCTTCCCCGTACTCAGCATCCCCAATATCCGCTCCTGCGTCTTCGGGTGCTGCACCAGCTCGCAGAACGCCTTGCGTTCCAGCGTCATCACGTACTCCTCGGTCACCAGCGTGTTGGCGTCGACGTCGCCCCCAGTCACCACCCCAGCGATCAGCGACGCGATATGGAAGTCGTGCCGGCTGATGAAGCCACCATCGCGCATGTTGACCAGCTGGCCCTGGATCGTCGCCTTCGCGCTGCGGCCCGCCACCGGGAAGCTGCGCCTGTGCGGCGCGCGGTAGCCGGCGCCGTACATCGCCTTTGCCTGTTGCAGCGCGACGTACAGCAATTCGTCCTTGTTCGGCACGATCAGGTCGCTCTCCAGCAGGTACCCCAGCTTGCGCGACTCGATCGCACTGGTGCCCACCTTCGCCATCGCCGCTGCAGTGAAGCCCTCGGTGACGAACTTCAGCAGATCCTTGTCGGTGCTGGTCGCGGAATTTTCGGCAGCACGGCGCGCGATGTAGGTCAGCCCGCCGGCGCCCGGCACCAGGCCGACGCCCACTTCGACCAGGCCGATATAACTTTCCATCGCCGCGACGCGTTTGGCCGAATACAAGCCCAGCTCGCAGCCACCACCCAGGGCGAGGCCGCGAATCGCCGACACCACGGGCACTGCCGCATAGCGCAAGCGCAACATCGTCTGCTGCATGAAGCCCTCGGCATCCTCGATGGCAGCGACGCCGACGGCGATGAAGGCGGGCAGCGTCGACTCCAGGTCGGCACCGGCGCTGAAGGGCTCGTCGCCGGACCAGATCACCAGGCCCTGGTAGTCCTTCTCGGCCAGCTCCACCGCCTGCTGCAGGCCTTCGCAGACCTCGGGGCTGATGACGTGCATCTTGGTCTTGAGGCTGGCGATCAGCACATCGCCGTCCAGCGACCACAGGCGCAGGTTCTTGTCCTCGTGCAGCGTCGTGCCCGCGGTCTCGAAACGCGGACCGGCCTCGCCGCGCAGCAGTTCGGGGAACAACTGGCGGCCATACACCGGCAGCTCGCGGCGCGGCTCGAACTTGCCGCTGGTGGGATTGAACGAACCCTGCTGCGTATGCACGCCACCCGCATCGGCCACCGGGCCCTTGAACACCCACGCCGGCAGCGGCGCCTTCGACAGCGCCTTGCCCGCCGCTATGTCTTCCTGGATCCACTGCGCCACCTGCAGCCAGCCGGCTTCCTGCCAGAGCTCGAACGGGCCCTGCTTCATGCCGAAGCCCCAGCGCATCGCCTGGTCGACGTCGCGCGCGGTTTCGGCGATGTCGCCCAGGTGCACGGCCGCGTAGTGGAAGCCGTTTCTGAGGATGGACCACAGGAACTGGCCCTGTGGTCCCGTGCTGTGGCGCAGCAGCTTGAGCCGCTCGCCAGCCGGTTTCTTCAGCATGCGGCCATAGACCTCGTCGGCCTTCTGCCCGCCCGGCACGTACTGCTTGCTCTGCACGTCGAAGCGCAGCACGTCGCGGCCGACCTTCTTGTAGAAGCCGGCCTTGCTC
>JAQGMU010000290.1 GCA_028292195.1 Ramlibacter sp.
AACTGGATTTGACACACTGGCGCACCACAGCAGCAGGTGAGGAAAAATCCCTAGCCTTCCTTAATCGATTCGTCAATTCGGCCCACTTCAGTACCGCTCGTCGGTCTAGCGCTACCGTTCAACCCGCTCCCAACGGTATCAGTCCGGTGGTTTCAGTATCCCAGGTGAGCAGTTGTCAGCAATGCACATGAGCTTGTGACACTCGCGCCCACCGCGCTCGACCGTTCCCTTGCCGGTTTCATCGCCTTCTCCATACATTGCGGCCAACGTAGTACGAAGGGATGGCATGAACAACGAGCAAGACGGCAGCACGCGGCGCCGGCTGCTGGGCGCCGGTGGATTGGGGGCGCTGCTGCTTGCCAGCGGGGCGCTGGGGGCGCCGACGAAAGCGGTCACCAAGCCCTGGCGGCTGCTGATCAACGAAGCCTTCACGGGCGAATCCAACCTGTTCATCCTGACCGCGCGCTACCAGCCGTTCGCGGAATACGTCACCGCGAACGTGCGCAGCCGGCCCGTCATCAGCATCGAGCCGATCGTCGACGTCAGGCGCTTCATGAGCCTGGCGCAGTCGCAGAACAAGCCGCAGCTGCTGTTCGGCAAGTCGGTCAACCAGCTCTCCAAGCTGGTGCGCGACCAGGGTTACCAGCCGCTGGTGCGGCGCGCCGATCCCTACAAAGCCGCCTTCATCGTGGCCAAGGGTTCGCCCATCCGCACGCTGAAGGACATCGCGCCGAACCACGCAAAGATCATCATGCCCGACGAGATGGCCGCCACCACGGCGGTGGCGCGCGCGGAGTTGCGGCGCCAGGACGCCGGCGACGTGCAGATCGTGCACACCCGCTACCAGGAGGCCGTGGCGCAACAGGTGGCCAACGGCTTCGCCCAGGTCGGCGTCGTCAACCCGACCATCGCGCGCAAGTGGGCCGAGGACGGCGGCCGCGTGCTGGCCGAAACCCAGTCGGTCGTCAACTGGTCGGTGCTGGCCTCGCCCGACCTGCCGGAAGCCGAGGTGGCGCAACTGCGTAGCGGCCTGCTGGCCATGAACACGCAGGCGCCGGCCGTGCTGGCTGCGCTGGGCATCAAGCAATGGGCCAGCGCCGAACGCGCCGAATACCTGGCCCTGCTGGACTACACCAAGGAGTGAGGATGACGATGCGTCTACGCGCCCCGAAACGCGCGCTCGCGGTACTGCTGGCCACCGCCAGCCTGCTGGCCGCCGGCCCGGCGCGGCCGCAGGCCCAGGCGCCCGTGGCCGTGCCGCCCGCCATCGATGCCCTGGCAGCCAGGATCGCCGGCGAGCTGGCGCAGCACTGCCCGCTGGCCGACGCCAACGACGCGGCGGCCTTCGACAGCTGCCTCGCCGCGCTGCATGGCGACAGCACCCTGCGCTCGCGCCTGCCGCCGGTGATGCTGTGGGGCCGCCAGAGCACGAATCCGCAGGCGACGCTGCGCCAGACCAACCTGACGCAGTTCGCGCCCGATGTGTGGACGGGCATGTACGCCCCGCTGTTCATGTTCAACGGCCGCTACAAGGTGGAGTGGGTCGAGCAGGAGCGCCAGTTCCTGGTGCGGCTGGAAACGGCGTTCCGCAACCGGCTGGCGCCCGGCCAGTTCCCCTACCCCTTCTGGCACGACGACGCCAAGTGGGCGACCTACCAGGGCGCCAACAGCTTCCTGCTGTGGGTGCATCCGGGCACGCTGCGCGTGAACGCCGCGCAGTTCACCAACAAGGGCGACACCGCGCTGCTGCAGCCGGTGACGCCGGTGCAGCACGACAAGTTCGACGGCAAGTGGCTGTGGACCGATGCCGCCGGCCGCACCCAGCCCGCGGTGACCTTGTTCGACGGCCTCTACCGCGCCGAGAACCCCTACCTGCCCGCGCTCGACCGGCAGTACCGCGACCTGGCCCTGCAGATGCGCGAGTCCCAGTGCACCAGCTGCCACGTGCCCAACAACCCCGACAAGATGAGCCGGCTGGTTCTGTTGTCGACACCGGCGCATGCGGCCGGCGAGATCGACCGGCTGATCAAGTCGGTGAAGGAGGACCGGATGCCGATGGACGAATACCGCAACAGCGTCGCGCTGTCGCCGGAAGACAAGAAGTGGCTGCTGGACAGCGCCGAGGCTTTCCGCGGCACGGTGCAGGACGCGCGGGCCTGGGAGGCGAAGGCGAAGCAGGCCGACGCCACCTTGCCCGCCCCGTGGCAACCCGTCGCAGCCGGTCAACGCAAGGAGGCAACTCAATGAACGTGAACGCAACTCCCCTGGTCCTGCATCGCCGCAACTTGCTGCGCTTCGCCGGCGCCGCGGCCCTCTGCTCGGTCCCCGCGGGCTGGGCCCAGTCGACGCCGAGCAGCCGGCTGCTGATCAACGAGGCTGTGACGGCCGACCTCAGCATCTCCATGCTGGCCCTGCGCTACAAGGCCTGGGCCGACTACCTGGCGCCGCAGCTGAAGATCAAGCAGGTGACGGTGGACCCCATCATCGACATCCGCCGCTTCGTGCAGCAGGCGCAGGCCGACGAGAAGCCCATGGTGCTGTTCGGCAAGTCCGTCAACCAGCTGGCCAAGCTGGTGCGGGACCATGGCTACCAGCCGCTGGTGAGCCGCGCCGAGCCGTACCGCGCGGCCTTCATCGTGGCCAAGGAATCGACGATCCGCGACCTGGGCCAGTTGGGTGGCCGCAAGCTGCTGATGCCCGACGAGGCCTCCGCCACCAGCGCGGTGGCCAAGGCCGAACTGCGGCGCCGCGGCGTGCGCGAGCCCTTCATCTCGCACACGCGCTTCCAGGACAGCGTGGCGGCGCAGGTGGCCCTGGGCATGGCCGAGGCCGGCGTCGTCAACCCGACGATCGCGCGCAAGTGGAAGGAATCCGGCGGCGTGGTGATCGGTGAAACCCAGGCGGTGGTGAACTGGTCGGTGCTGGCCTCGCCCAAGGCGCCGCCCGAACTGGCCGCGCGCCTGACCGAGGGCTTGCTGGCCATGAACGGGCAGCCGGCCCTGCTGGCGGACATCGGCGTCAAGCAGTGGCAGAGAGCCGACCGCAAGGAATACCTCGCCCTGCTGGAATACACCGGGGAGTAAGGCGGCCATGCGCAGGATCCACCCTCTCGCCGCTGTGCTGCTCGCTGTAGCCGGCACTTGCGCCGCCCTGCCGGCCGGCGCCCAGTTCGCGCGGCCGGACGAGGCCGTCAAGTACCGGCAGAGCGCGTGGACCGTGCTGAACCATCACTTCACCCGCATCGGCACGATGGTGCGCGGGCGGCTGCCGTTCGACCCGCGGGTCGCGCAGCAGGACGCGGAAGTCGTCGCCATGCTGGCCCGGCTGCCGGCGGCCGCCTTCGGCCCCGGCACCGACATGCCCGGCGACCACGCCCGACCCGAGATCTGGGCCGAACCGGCTCGCTTCCGCGAATTCGCCGAGCGCCTCGTCACCGAGACCGGCCGCCTGCAAGCCGCGGCCCGGACCCAGGATCTCGACCAGATCAAGGCCGCGTACGGCGCGGCGGCGAATACCTGCAAGGAGTGTCACGATGCCTACCGTAGCCACTGAAGCGAGCTTCCGCGCCCTCGTTCCCGCCGCACCGCCGCAGCCGCTGCTGCCGGGGCGGGTCGAACGCCCTGCCGTCGTCGACGTCGACGTCGGCATACGCGTGCGCATCTGGGACTTGCCGACCCGCGTGTTCCATTGGTCGCTGGCCGCGTCGCTGGTCGGGCTCACCGCCACCGGTTACGCGGGCGGGGCCTGGATGCAGACGCACGGGCGCATCGGCAGCTTCATGCTGGCGCTGCTGCTGTTTCGCGTGGTGTGGGGCTGCGTGGGCGGCCTCTGGTCGCGCTTCACCAGCTTCGTGCCCACTCCCGCGACGCTCAAACGCTACCTGCGCGGCCAGGCCACGCCCGAACAGGAGGCCGGCCACAGCCCGATCGGCGCGCTGTCGGTGCTGGCCATGCTGGGGGTGCTGCTGGCACAGGTGTCGACCGGCCTGGTCGCCGACGACGGCGGCGGCTTCACCGGCCCGCTGAACGAACTGGTGTCCAGCGCCGCCGGCCTCACGGCGACGGTGCTGCACAAGCAGGTCGGCCAGTGGCTGCTGTTCGGGCTGGTGCTGCTGCACGTGGTGGCCATTGCCTTCTACCGCATCGTGCGCCGCCGCAAGCTGGTGCAGGCGATGGTCGATGGCGACAAGGTGTTGCAGCAGCGCGTGCAGCCGGCGCGTGACGATGCGCGCAGCCGGGCGCTGGCGGCCGCGATCCTGTGCGGCTGCCTGGTGCTGGTGGGGTTGGTCACCGGGTTCTGAGTGGCTCGCCCCGGCGCAACGGGGCTCCGTGCAAAAGTTTGTAGGACCCCGCCGCAACCGTGTAACGGGCGCCCCACGGCACCGCCGAGGCATCGCACACTCCCGCCAGAAGGCAGTACAGGGAGCAGCGACATGGAAAGACTCTGGGGTCCGGTGAACGGCTTCTACGTGGCGGCCTACGCCGCGCCCGTCGGCGACGGCGAGCGCTTCTGCAGCTACGCCAAGGTGTGCTGGATCCGGCCCGACAGCTACTGGGATGCCGACTGCGCGTTCAAGCTGTTCGGCGGCGAGCAGCACTCGACCGCCGCGGCGGCGCTTGCGATGGCCAACCTGGTCGCGC
>JAQGMU010000360.1 GCA_028292195.1 Ramlibacter sp.
AGAAGGACCCCAAGCTCGGTGTGGTGAGCATGGACGGCCCGGTGGCGCTGGCCCTGCGCTACAACACCAGCCGCGGCATCATGAAGGACCGCGAAGTGCGCCGCGCCCTCACCATGGCCGTCGACCGCGACGCCATCATCAAGACCATCCTGCTCGGCCAGGCCAAGCCGATCGCCAGCTTCCAGGGCACGCTCTCCTTCGGCAACGACCCCGCGCTGAAGCCGCTGCCCTTCAACCCGGCGCAGGCCCAGGCCGCGCTGAAGAAGGCCGGCGTCAAGCCCGGCACCGCGATCCAGCTGGACTTCCGCGGCCCGGACAGCAACTTCCGCGAGGTGGCGCAGGCCGTCGCCGGCTACCTCGGCGCGGTAGGCATCACCGTCTCGCTCAAGCCGTATGAGACCAACGTGCTGCTGAACGACATCATCCCGAACGGCAAGACCGGCGAGATGTGGCAGAACCAGTGGGGCGGCTGGACCTTCGACTACGACAACACCGCGTACTCGATGTACTACACCAAGCAGCGCTGGAACCCGTACGACGACGACACCAAGCTGAACGCCCTGCTGCACCAGCAGCGCAACACCTGGGACCAGGCCGCGCGCAAGACCACGCTGAACGAGATCGCGCGCTACGTGGCCGACCAGTCGCTGGAGATGCCCCTGTACAGCCTGAACACGGTGTACGGCATCAACAAGCGCGCCCACAACCTGGCGCTGCCGGCCGACGGCCGCTTCCGCTTCGTCGACGCCACCGTCGACTGACGCACGCGTCCGGCAGGCAGGAACGGTGGGCGGCTTCGTTCTCAAGCGGGTACTGCAGGCAGTCTTCGTGCTGCTGGTGGTGACCCTGTTCGTCTCCTACGCGGTGCGGTTGTCGGGCGATCCGGCGCTGATGCTCAGCCAGGGTGCGGGCAGCGTCACCGAGCAGGACCTGCAGAACATCCGCAAGGGCCTGGGGCTGGACCGGCCGTTCCTGGTGCAGTACGGCGAGTTCGTGCGGCACGCGCTCACCGGCAACCTGGGCAACAGCTTCATGGGCGGCACGCCGGTGTCGCGCCTGATCGGCGACGCCCTGCCCGCCACCTTGTCGCTGGCCTTCGTCTCGCTGCTGCTGTCGGTGCTGGTCTCGGTGCCCCTGGGCATCCAGGCCGCCATCCGGCAGGGCAAGGGCGTCGACCAGTTCATCCGCATCATCTCGCTGGTGGGCCTGTCGTTCCCCAACTTCTGGCTGGCGATCATGCTGGTGCTGCTGTTGTCCATCACCTTCCAGCTGCTGCCGCCCTCCGGCTGGGACGGGCCGCTCAGCCTGGTGATGCCGTCGCTGACCATGGCCATCATCCTGTCGGCCACCAACGTGCGTCTGGTGCGCACCGCGATGCTGGAGACGCTGTCGGCGCAGTACATCATGGTGGCGCGCAGCAAGGGCTTGAGCGAGCGCGTGGTGCTGTACAAGCACGCGCTGCGCAACTGCGCCATTCCCCTCATCACCTACATCGGCCTGAAGTTCGGCAACCTGATCGGCGGCATCGTGGTCGTCGAGAAGGTGTTCAACTGGCCCGGCCTGGGTACGCTGGCCTTCGACGCCATCTCGGGCCGCGACTACCCGGTGCTGCAGGGCACCGTCACCGTGCTTTCGCTGATCATCGTGCTGGTCAACCTGCTGGTCGACATGGCTTACGGCCTGGTCGATCCGCGCATCCGCAGCAAATGAACTCCGTCGCCCCGCCCCTCGCCGCCGCGCCGGCCCGCGCGCTGCCCGCCTGGCGCTCGCTCGAATTCGTGGTCGGCGTCCTGCTGACCGGCGCGATGTGCCTGCTGGTGCTGTTCTCTCCCTGGATCTTCCCGGACCGCGGCTCCGCCATGGACCTGGCGGCGCGCCTCAGCCCGCCGTTCGTGCAGTGGGCGCATCCGCTGGGCACAGACCCGCTGGGCCGCGACGTGCTGGCCCGGGTGCTGGTGGGGGGCCGCATCTCGCTGATGGTGGGCTTCCTGTCGGTGGCGGGCGCTTCGGTGCTGGGCATCGTGATCGGCCTGGTCGCCGGCTACTACCGCGGCTTCTGGGACATGGTGCTGATGCGCTGTGTCGACGTGCAGCTGGCCCTGCCCTTCATCCTGATCGCGCTCACCTTCATCTCGATCCTCGGCGGCGGCCTGGGCAACATCATCCTGTTCATGATCCTGTCGCAGTGGGTGCAGTTCGCGCGGCTGGTGCGCGGCATGGTGCTGTCGGTGCGCGAGCGCGAATACGTGCAGGCGGCGCGGGCCTTCGGCGTGCGCGACCTGGCCATGATGCGGCACCACATCCTGCCCAACGTCATCGGCCCGGTCATCATCCTGATGACGCTCAACGTGGCCAACAACATCCTGCTGGAAAGCAGCCTCACCTTCCTGGGCCTCGGCGTCGACCCGCTGATCCCGAGCTGGGGCGGCATGCTGGCCGACGGCCGCACCTACATGCAGACCGCCTGGTGGGTCAGCGTGTTCCCCGGCGTGGCCATCATGCTGACGGTGCTGGGGCTGAACTTGCTGGGCGACTGGCTGCGGGACCGCATCGACCCGACCGGAAAGACACGATGACAGAAACAGTGCTGCTGGAAGCGAGCGTGCCGCGCACGCTGGATGCCTGGGCCGCCCGCTTCGAGGCCGGCGACTGGCGCGGCGCCCGCGTCGAAGGCTGGTTGTTCGAAGGCGTGGCGGCGCGGCGCGCGGTGGAACAGCGCCTCGCCGCGGCCGGAGTCGAGGCGCGACTGCGCAGCGCCTACAAGCCGCTGGTGCACTTCTTCCTGGAGGAAGTCGACACGGCCGGCCTGGCGTCGGTGACCGTGCGTTATCCGGTGCATCCGGAGGCCGCGCCGCAACGCTTCCTGCTCGAGGCTTATCCGCTGGCCGGCCTGGGGGCCGATTGCAAGTTCGACTTCGTCCCCGGCGGCGCAGACCTGCACTACGAAGTGACGCTCACCTGGCGCGACGGCCGCACGCAGCAAGCCCGCGTCTTCGCGCCGAATCGCACGCATGTCGGCACCTCCGGCGCCGCGCTGCTGTCGCCGACCGGCTGGCTGCGGGTGCGGCCCGCGTCCGGCGCGGCCAGCGACGCGGCCGAAGGCACCGACTACGAGCAGCTGTTCGCGCAGGTGGTGGAGACGATCGAGCAGCACGCCTGGCCGGCCCGCGAGCCCTTCTTCGAACGGCTGGACCTGCGCGTGGACCTGCCCGGCTTCGAACAGCCGCTGCCGCCGGCCGGCGAAACCATCAGCACCCTCGAGGCGCTGCACGAGGACATCTATTTCTCGCTGCTGGAAATCTTCCAGCGCCGCTCCGGTCGCGTGCCCGGCGATCGCCGTCTGCAGCCGGGGCAGATCGTGCCCGACGTGCGCGCTGGCGCGCCACGCGTGCGCATCGCGCTGCGCGGCTTCGAGGGCAGGGACTGCCCAGCGGCAACGGACGACGACGTGCCCCTCGCGCAACTTGCCGGCGCTCCCCCCGCCGCCCGCATCGCCCGCGAGCGGGATCTCCTGGACG
>JAQGMU010000389.1 GCA_028292195.1 Ramlibacter sp.
GGCAAGAAGAAGCTGATCCTCTCGGGCTTCCACGAATGCGCGCTGGCCGCCTTCGGCGCCGCGGCCTTCGTCTTCCCGGACAAGAAGATCCACCTGCAGTACACGACCACCAGCCCGAAGCTGCACAAGGTGCTGGGCGTCGAAACGCCGGTCTTCGACTGAGCGTCGTCATCGTCGCTCTTCCTCGGGCTGTGTCCACGGAAGAGCGAAAAAAGGACGCTATAATCTGAGGCTTGTTCCTCGATAGCTCAGTTGGTAGAGCGCCGGACTGTTAATCCGTAGGTCCCTGGTTCGAGCCCAGGTCGAGGAGCCAAGAAACACAAGAGTCAGCAGGTTTGCGCCTGCTGACTTTTTTGTTTTGTAGGCCGCTTCCGTTGCCGTACTGTCGCCCAGGGCCTGCTGGTCTGGAGCGAAGCTTCACGTCGGGCCTGGCAGGCCCAAGTTCTCCCGTCCCGCTGGAACGAGGGGAAGAAGCACTTTCATGAGGATCCCTTTGCGGCGCGCCGCTCGATGGCGGCACGCAGGTCGGCGGGAATGTCGATCGCCTGGTGGCTCTCGAGCGAAGTCGTGACGATCACCTGTTTCATCTGCATGCGCAGTTCACCGCTGCCGGCAGCGGCGCAGGACAGGGACAGGGTAAAGGAGCGCCGGCCCAGCCGCTCGATGTCGAGCGAGAGAACGACAACATCGCCGAGGCGGCTGACTGCCTTGAAGTCTGCCTCGAGCCGCACGGTGGGCAGCCCGATCCGGCGGTCGATGACCAACTCGCGGTAGCCGATCGCCAGCGGGCCGTCGAACCAGTCTTCGACCACGCCATTGAACATGACGAAATACTGGGGATAGAAGACGATGCCGGCCGGATCGCAGTCCGAAAAGCGGATCCGGCGCTCGGTCGCGAAGCCACTCATCCCCGGACGTCCTTCAACTGTTCGCGCCTGATGATCAACTGCTGCACCGCTCGGCGATTTCAAAGCCGGACGCTCCCGCTTCCACGATGAAGGCCGAGATGCCACGCGTGTCACGGGGGCCGGGGTCGATTGTCGTGTTCTGTGTCTCATGCATATCGTCTTCCTGGCAGGCCTACATCACTTCGCCGCCGGACACCGAGATGGCCTGGCCCGTGATCGCCGATGCGCCATCGCCGCACAGCCAGCGCACCGCATCCGCGACTTCCTGCGGCCGCACGATCCGTTGCTGCGGGTTGCCGCTGGCGAATTCCGCCAGCGCCTCCTGTTCGCTGCGCCCGGTTTTCGCCACCACGTTGGCGACGCTCTGGCGCAGGATGTCGGTCTCCGTGTAGCCGGGACAGACCGCGTTCACGGTGATGCCCTTCCTGGCGACTTCCAGCGCCAGCGACCGCGTCAGGCCCAGCACGCCGTGCTTGGCGGCGACATAGGCGCTGACGTAGGCGTAACCCCTCTGGGCGGCCGTGCTGGCGATGTTCACGATCCGGCCTCCGCCCCCGGCCAGCATCTGCGGCAACGCGGCCTGGCAACAGAGGAAGGTGCCGGTGAGGTTGACCGCCAGCATCCGCTGCCACAGTTCCAGGCTGGTGCGGGACAACGGGGCGCTCTCGGCCTGGCCCGCGTTGTTGACCAGGATGTGGAGCGCGCCGCGTTCGGCGCGAGCGCGCTCGAACGCGGCACCGACCTGCTGGGCGTCCGATATGTCGGCGACCGTGATGCCGTGGTTGCCGGGCAGCTCGGCTGCCAGGGCCAGCAAGGCGCGTTCGTTGCGCCCCAGCAGCGTCAGCGTGGCGCCCTCCGCCGCCAGCGTGCGGGCGACGGCCGCGCCGATGCCGCGCGCCGCACCCGTCACCAGCGCATGCCTGCCTTGCAGCATCACACTCTCGTCACGCGGCGACGAGCGCCGGCGGCCAGGCGATCGACGGGTCGGCCGGTGGCACCGAAGCCACCAGCAGCCGGGTGTAAGGATGCTGGGGATTCGCGAACACTGCCTCGGTCCTGCCCTGTTCGACCACATGGCCGCGCTGCATCACCAGCACCCGCGAACACAGGTAACGCACCACCGACAGGTCATGGGAAATCAGCACCAGCGCGATGCCGTGCCGCCGCCCCAGTTCGAGCAACAGATTGAGCACCTGGGCCTGCACCGACACGTCCAGCCCCGAAACGATTTCGTCGGCCACCACCAGCCGCGGCATCACGCACAGGGCGCGGCCGATGTTGACACGCTGCTTCTGGCCACCGGACAGCTGGCTGGGAAAGCGCGTCAGCGCGTCGTCGGGCAACCCGACATCGTTCAGCAGCTGGCGCGCGCGGTCCTGCCTCGGGTGACGCTCCAGCCTGGAGGGCACGTGGTCCGATTCATAGGCCTGCGTCAGCAAGCGGTACACCGACCGTCGCGGGTTCAGCGCGGAGTGCGGGTCCTGGAAGATCATCTGCACGTGTTCGCGCGTGAGCCGCAGGGCCCGGGCACTGATCCGCTCCTGCCCCTCGATCAGCACGCGGCCGCTGGTCAGTGCCTCGGCGCCCACGATCAGGCGCGCCACCGAACTCTTGCCGCTGCCGCTTTCCCCCACGATCCCGACGAATTCGCCGGGCTGCACCTTCAGCGACAGCTCGTTGACGGCGATGTTGTGCACCTTGCGCTGACCCAGCAATCCGCGCCGGGCGGTGTAGCGCAGCGTCGCGTTCTGCAACTCCACCAGGGGCGGCGCGGCGGTGTCGCCGCCCGGCGCCTGCCATTCGGGTCCCCCGGCTTCGCCGGCAACCGGCGCCGCCGCGTCCGGTGCGCGCGCCGCCACCTCTCGCGGCGCGATGCAGCGGACCCAGTGGCCGCTGGTGCTTTCGACCAGCTCCGGCGGCTCGGCGACGCAAGCCGCGTGCTGTTGCGGGCAGCGGGCGGCAAACCGGCAGCCGCTGATCCCGCCCAGCGCCGATACCCCCGGCATCTGGCCTCCCAGGGCCGGCAGCTGGCGCTGCGGTCCGTGCACGTCCGGCGTGGCATGGTCCAGGGCAAAGGTGTAGTGATGGCGAGAGCCGCGCAGCACTTCCCTGGCCGGCCCGTATTCGACCTGCTCGCCGGCATAGAGCACCGCGATGTCGTCGCACACGTGGGCGGCCAGCCGCAGGTCGTGGGTGATCAGCAGCATCGCCGTGTGATGCGCTCGCCGCTGCTCGGCGAGCAGCCTGAGCACGTTCGCCTGGCTGACCACGTCCAGGGCGGTGGTGGGCTCGTCGGCCACGATCAGCGCCGGATTGGCGGCGAAGGCCATGGCGATCAGGATCCGCTGACATTGGCCGCCCGAGAGTTCGTGCGGGTACCGGGCGACCATTTCATCCGGTTTCGGCAGGTGCACCGATGCCAGCTGCTCCAGCATCAACGGGCGCCGCTTGCCCGCGGCCACCCCCAGGTGGGCCAGGTGCTCCAGGAAGGTCTGGCCGATGGTCATCACGGGATTGAGCGCGGTCAGCGGCTCCTGGGGAATGAAGGCGATGCGCCGCCCCAGCAGGCGCCGCCAGGCCTTGCGGTCCAGCGTGAGCAGGTCGGTGTCGTCGAAGACGATGCGGCCCTGCGTGACTTCGAAGCCCGCCGGGATGTGCCCGGCGATGACGCGGCCGATCATGCTCTTGCCGGCGCCGGACTCGCCCACCAGCCCGAGCACCTTGCCCCGCTGCAGCGAGAACGATACGTTGCGCAGCACGTCCACCCTCTGGCCGCCGAGGCGGGCCGTCAAGGTCAGGTTTTCGATGGTCAGCATGCTCATTCCCCCCGCAGGCGCAGCCGCGGATCGAGGGCCACCCGCACACCGTCGCCGAACAGGTTGCAGCCGAGCACCGTGACGATGATGCACAGGACCGGGGCCAGCATCACCCAGGCGGCGCTCTGCATGTCGTTGCGGGCGTCGGCCAGCATCTGGCCCCAGGTCGTGATGTCGGGCGGCACCGACATGCCGATGAAGGAGAGCGTGGCCTCGACGATGATGGCGACGCCCATCTCGATGGAGAACAGCGTGATCATCAGCGGCACCACGGCGGGCAGCACCTCGCGCAACATGATGCGCAGGTGCGAGAAGCCGAGCAGTTGCGCGGCCAGCACATAGTCGCGGCGCCGGGTCACCAGCACGTCGGCCCGAACCACGCGGCAGAACCGGGTCCAGTCCACCAGCACGATCGCCAGGATCACCTTGTCGACGCCGGTGCCGAGGCCCACCAGCAGGATCAGCGACAGCACCACCGGCGGAAAGGACATCCAGAGGTCGACCACGTAGCTGATGGCGCGATCGACGGCCCCGCCGAAATAGCCGCCCACCAGTGCCAGGGCACTGCCCAGCAGCATGGAGCCCAGCGCGGCCACGATGGCCACGGTCAGGGCCACGCGAGAGCCGTAGATCGCCCGCGACAGCACGCAGCGGCCCAGGCCATCGGTGCCGAGCGGGTACCCGGTGCTGCTGCCGCCGGCCCACATGGGTGGCAGGAGCATGTTCAGCAGATCCTGCTCGAGCGGGTCATGCGGCGCGATCCACGGCGCGAATGCGGCCAGCACCAGCACCACCAGCAGGATGCCGCCGCCGACCCACACGCGGGGCTGGCGGGCCAGTTGACCGAGTGCGGCACGTGTCATCGGAAATCGCCCCGAGCGGGGAGCCAGGGCGACGGGCAAGGCGCTCGCAGTCATAGGGTTCTCAGTCGCGGGTTCAGCACCGCGTACAGCACGTCGACGACGATGGTGATGGTCAGCATCAGGACACAGAAGATCAGGGCGATGCCCTGGATCAGCGGCAGGTCGTTGCCCTTGACCGCCTGGACCATCAGGTTCCCCACCCCGGGGAAGCCGAAGATCATCTCGACCAGCAGCGCGCCGCCGAACAGGAAGCCGAACTGCACGCCGATCATCGTGATGGTCGGCAGCGAGGCGTTCTTGAGCATGTGGCGCCAAAGGACGCGGGTTTCGGACAGGCCGCGCAGCCTGGCCACTTCCACATAGGGCTCACTTGCGGCATCGATCAGGCTGGAACGCAGCACGCGGATCACCAGCGGGGCGAAGCCGAGCGCCAGGGCCAGTGCCGGCAGCAACAGGTGGGACAGCGCGCCCAGCCAGGCGCCGAACTGCCCGACCAGCAGCAAGTCGACCAGCGCGAAGCCCGTAATGCCGGGCAGCACGACACCTTCTCCAACGCGACCGGTGAACGGCAGCACCGGCCACAGCACGCCGAACGCGAGGATCAGCAGCAGGCTCCAGAGGAACGCGGGGATCGACTGCATCAGCGCCACCGCGATGTCGGCCGCGGTCTCGCGCTTGCGCTGGTAGAGGACGAAAGCCAACACCCCGCCGGGGACGCTGATCAGCAGGGCCAGCAGCAGGCCCACCAGCGTCAGCTCCATGGTCGCCGGCAGCGCCGAGATCATCAGCGGCAGCACTGGCTGGCGGAAATTGATCGAGGTGCCCAGGTTGCCGTTGAGGGCCTGCCACAGCCAGATCATGAATTGCTGGGGCAGCGGCTTGTCGAAACCCAGTTGCTGCCGCAGCGCCGCCGCATCGGCCGCGGTGGCCGATGCGGGCAGCAGCATGGCGAGTGGATCCACGGGCAGCATGCGCAGCACCACGAACACGACCAGCGACAACAGCAACAGGGTCGGAATCGCCAGCAGCAGCCGGCGGAACACGATCGCGGAAATGATCTGGAACATCTCGAGGTCCTGGCGTCAAGGTGTCGTGCGGTGCGCGCGGCCGCTCAGCGGTACTTGAACTCCGCGGGCAGGATGTAGCCGTTGTCGAACAGGATGGGCTGCAGCGCCGACGAATACACCACCGAGGCCACCGCCTGCAGCAGCGGAATGGCCCATGACTTCTGCGACGATTCGACGTTGAGCTCCTTGTAGCCGGTCATGCGTTTTTGCTCGTCCACCTCGGTCATCAGCGCGTCGATGCGGGGCGAAAGCGCCATGTCCTTCCAGGTCGAGAAACGCAGGCGCGGATCGAAGATGCGCCCGGCGTAGTTCTCCGGATCGCCCGTGCTGTTGGCCCAGCTGTAAAGCAGGGCGCCGGTCAGCTTGCCGTTCTGTGCCGCCTCCACCAGCTTGGCCGGTGTGGTTTCCTCGATGGTCGCATTGATGCCCACGGACTTCCACATCTGCGCGATGGCCCGCGCCATGTCATAGTCGTTGGGGAAGACACCGTTGGTCGACAGGAAGGTCAGCGACACCGGATTGCCCGGGCCGTAACCGGCGGCCTTGAGTTCGGCGATGGCCTTGGCCTTGTCGTACGGGTACTTGAAGTCGGCCACATAGGACGGCGTGCCCTCGGGCGTCATCACCGACAGCGGCTTGGCGACGCCGCCGTAGAAGGCCTTGGACAAGGCCGCCTTGTCGATGGACAGGTGCATCGCGGCGCGCACGTGGTCGTTCTCGAGCGGCTTCACGTAGCTGGGAATCCGAAGCATGTAGACCTCGGAGAACGGGTACATCTTGGTCATGATCCCGGTCTTCTGGGCCAGGCGCTGCGCCTCGCGCATCGGCAGCTGCGTTGCCATCCCGACGCGGCCCGACTCCACCAGGGCGACGCGGGCCGAAGCCTCGGGCACGATCTGGAAGATCACCTGCTTGATCGCCGGCGCGCCGCCCCAGTACTTGTCGAAGCCTTCGAGCACGATGCGGGAGCCGCGCTGGTGCTCCACCAGCCGGTACGGCCCGGCGCCGATCGGCTTGGCGTTGAAGCCCTCCGGCCCGACCTTCAGCATGTAAGCCTTGGGCACGACGTAGGCGGCCAGGAAGGCCAGGTAGATCGGCGCCGCCGGCGTCGGGCGGTTGAAGACGATGACGCCCTTGGTCGGCGACAGCACCTCGATGTCGCTGACGGTGTTGAGCATGCCGCCGACCAGCAGCTTCTTGTCCGCCTTGGCGCGGTCGGCCAGGCTGAACTTGACGTCTTCCATGGTCATCCGCGTGCCGTCATGGAACAGGATGTCGTCGCGCAGGGTGATCTCCAGCCGCATCGCCTTGCTGTCGGCCCACTTCCACTCGCTCACCTGGCGTGGCTGCAGCTTGAGCTGCGGCGAATAGCGCAGGGGCGAGTCGAACACCGACTGGTACAGGTTCTGGATGGTCGGGATCGACAAGGCGTTCGGGTCCCAGGTCGGAACGTCGACCGGATAGGCGATCGACAGGGTGGACTTGTCCACGACCTGCGCCCCAGCCAGCTCCCACGGCAGCAGCGTGCCCACCCCTGTTGCAACCGCGCCCAGGACCAGCCGGCGCCGGGCCGGATCTCCGAGTGGCCGCTGCGGATCGGCCTCCAGCGGCCCGGTGGAAGGGTGGAAAGCGTCGGTCATGGTGCGTACCTCTTGAAAGTAGGGCGATGGGAGGAAGGGCGGGAGCCAGTTCAGGCAGGTGGTCGCCACGCGGCGAGGGGGAAAATCATTGATCTTCGTCAGCGGCGGTGGCGGCGGCAGCGGCGGCAGCGGCATAGCTGCGCTCAGCAGCAAGCACGAAACGGACCGTGCTGTCATGCGCCGCCACCGAGTCGTGGCGGGCAAAGGCGCCGTGCATCTCCTGCAGGCCAGCGACCACGACCGGCTGGACGGCGGGGTCGCTCAGGGTGGTGATGCGCACGGTCAGCACTTGATCGGCACAGCGCGTGATCACCGCCGCCAGGCGGGTATTCCGCACGGCGCCCAGCCAGGCTTCGCGAAACTCGATGTTGGCCTGGAACAGCCGCGGGAAGTCGGCGGCAACGTGCGCAGCCCTGGCTTCGCTCAACGCGGCGGCCAGCTGCGAGATGCCGGCACGAGAGATATCGCGGGCCGCCAGCGCGGCGGCCCGGGGCTCGAGCAGCTTGCGCAGTTCGAACACCTCCATCACGTCGTGGCGGCTCAGGGCGGGGATGCGATAGCCCCGTGCGGTGCTGACCAGATAGCCCTCGGCCACCAGTTGCAGCAGCGCCTCCCGCACGGGCATGCGAGACATGCCCAGTTGCGATGCGATCTCGAGGTCGACCAGCCGGTCTTCGAGCGGCACCAGACCGGAGCGCAGACGCGCGCGCAGCGCGTCGTAGGCGATGGCGCTCAAACTCTGCCGGCCGGGTGCATCCGGAACCGGCACTTCCTTCAACTGGGTGGTCTTGCGGACCATGATGACCTTGTTTTTCGGTATACGGTTTATCAATGGACAGGCGACAACTCTCGGTGAATCGCCCCGCGCCGAAAGCGAGGAGCCGCCAGCCGGGTCGCCCTCTCCATTGGAGAGCGAGCTCTGCAGGTGCTCCCGGGCGCCGGATCCATTGCTTGAAGCTTAAAGTACATTGACTTGAATGTGGCACAAACAATATACTGTTGTCAATCGCTGCCGCCAGACATTTCTCGCCACTCGCAGCCCTCACCGGGCGGCCACTCCAACCAGCCATGATCGCCCCGTCCCTGCCCTTCGCCCACCCTTTCAAATCCCGCCTGCGGCGGCAGGCGACCCTGCCCTTGGTCTGGCTTTCATTGGGCAGTCCGGCCTTGGCCGAGATCGCCGCCCTGGCCATGCCCGAAGGCCTGGTGATCGACCTCCAGCACGGCCTGTGGGAGCGTGGCGCGCTGGAGTCCGCAGTCGGCATTGCCGGGGCCCGGATCCCGGTCATCGCCCGCACTGCCGATTTTTCGGCGACGGCCATCGGTGTCGCGCTCGACGCCGGCGTGGCTGCCGTGATGGCGCCGTTGGTCGAGAGCGCCGACGACGCCCGGACGCTGGCCAGCGCCGGCCGCTACCCGCCGCTGGGCAGACGCTCGGGCGGTGGCCTGCGTCCGCTGCTGGCAGGCTACGAGGGAATGGTGGCCGCCAATCAGCACGTGGCGCTGGGCGCCATGATCGAGACGGCCCTGGGTGCGCGCAACGCCGACGCCATCTGCGCCGTCGAAGGAATCGACTTCGTGTTCATAGGCACGGGCGATCTCCAGTTGTCGATGCCTGCCGCCAGCGGCGCCGAGCTCGCGGCGTGCTGCGCGCGCATACGTGACGCGGCGCATGCCAAGGGTCTGCCCTGCGGCCTGTTCACCTCCGACGCCGCCGCGGCCCGGCAAGCCTTCGCCGATGGCTACGAGATGGCCGTGGTCGCCAATGACATCGGCATCGCGACGCACGGCTTTACCCAGGCCATGCAATTCCACCAAGCCTGACCCGTCATCCGCCTCGCCTGGAAAGATGCCCCACCCCATGATCAACTCGAACGCGCTCGCTGCCCTGCTGGAGGCACTCGGTACGGATCTCGTGGCCACCGGCGCCGCCATCCCCGACCGCCGCCACAGCGACTGGAGCGGCGTGCCCGGCAGCGTGCCACTGGCGCTGCTTCGCCCCAGGACCACCGAGCAACTGGCCCGGATGCTGCGCATCTGCAACGAGCACGGCCAGACCGTGGTGCCGCAGGGCGGATTGACAGGGCTCGCCGGCGGCGCCTGCTGCGGCCCCGAGGACGTGGCCGTGAGCCTGGAGCGCATGAACGCCGTCGAAGAGGTCGACCCGGTTTCAGGCACCCTCACGGTGCAGGCCGGCTGCACGCTGCAGACCGCGCAGGAAGCGGCCGACGCGGCCGGCTTCCTGTTTGCGCTCGACCTCGGCGCGCGCGGCACCTGCACCATCGGCGGCAACCTGTCCACCAATGCGGGCGGCAATCGTGTCATCCGCTACGGCACGATGCGCGACCAGTTGCTCGGTGTCGAGGCGGTGCTGGCCGACGGCAGCGTGGTCAGCGGCCTGCACAAGATGGTGAAGAACAACACCGGCTACGACCTGCGCCACCTGCTTGCCGGGGCCGAGGGCACCCTGGGCATCGTCACGCGCGCGGTGCTCAAGCTGCACCCGCAGCCAAAGTCCGTGTCGACTGCCTGGTGCGGCCTGCCGAACTACGAGGCCGTGACCACCTTGCTGGGCCGCGCCAAGGCGGAACTCCCCGGCGGCGTGTCGGCCTTCGAAGTGATGTGGCCCAGCTACCTCGCCTTCATGATGGACAAGGTCAAGGGCCTGCGGGCGCCGCTGCCCAGGCGCCACGCCATGAACGTGCTGATGGAGAGCGCGGGCGCCGATGCGGTGCATCATCCCGCCGCCTTCGAGGAATTCCTGGCCCGCATGCTCGAAGAGGGTGTGCTCGAGGATGCGGCGGTGGCGAGTTCCTCCTCGGATGCGCGGGCCCTGTGGGCGGTGCGCGATGCCACCGCCGAATTTCCCATCATGTTGCCGGGCATGGCCGCCTTCGACGTGAGCTTCGCCATCGGCGACATCGGCCGTGCCGCAATCGAGTGCGAGGCCTTGCTGCGCCAGCGCTGGCCCGGCTGCACGGCGCTGGTCTACGGCCACCTCGGCGACGGCAACCTGCACGTGATCGCGCACATCGAAGGCGGCAAGCCGGCGGAGACGCGCGCCATCGAGGACGCGGTCTACGACCTGGTGCGTCGCTACCACGGCGCCGTGTCGGCCGAGCATGGCATCGGCTCGCTCAAGCGGAAGGTCCTGGGCCACACCCGCAGCCCCGCGGAGCTCGCGGCAATGCGGGCGATCAAGCACGCGCTGGACCCCAAGGGCATCCTCAATCCCGGAAAAGTGGTCTGAGCCCCGGCTCGTTTCGTTCCCAAAGGAAGACACCATGAGCGCAGTCAGCAGCAAACTCCGCATCTGGGCGCAGGGCGCCACCGACAAGGCCGGGCACCAGGCGTACCTGGCGCAACTGCTGCCCCATCTGCAGGCTTGCGTGGATCCGGAGTTCGAAGTCGAATTCCACACCACCACGCCGTCGGTCACCACGGTGCACGCGCTGTCCGAGTTCCGTTTCTCGCGCGCGGTGATCCGGGGCGCGATCCAGGCGGAGCGCGAGGGCTACGACGTGTTCTTCATGAACCACTTTCAGGACGTCGGCCTCTACGAAGCGCGGGCGTCGGTGGACATTCCGGTGCTGGGCCTCGGTGAGAGCACCCTGCTCCATGCCTGCACCCTGGGCCGCAGGCTCGGCCTGCTGGCCATCAACCCGGCCTTCATTCCCACCCATGCGGACCAGATCCAGCGCTATGGCCTGCAGCAGCGCGTGGCCGGCATCGCTGCCATCGACGCCAACATCAGCGACTACATGGAAGCCTTCGCATCGGCGGCAAAGAAGGCCGAACTCGAGGCGGTCTTCGTGCGCGAGGCGCGCAAGCTGATGGACGCTGGCGCCGACGTGATCGTGCCCACCGGCGGCATCCCCATGATGCTGTTCGGCAATGTCCCCGGCGCCAACGTCGATGGCGCGCCCATCGTCAACGGTGTCACCGTCGTCATCAAGGCGGCGGAGATGGCGGTGAAGCTGCGTCGCCTGGGTGCCAGGCACATCAGCCGCGTGCCCCGTTCCGGCTTCGCGCTGCCCAGTCAGAAGACCCTCGGGGAGTTTCTCGACCATGGCTGATCCCGATCGCGTTCCCGGGTTCAAGGACCGGCTGGTCTTCGACACCGCTCTGGGCGAGGTGCTGGACGGCCCGCGCCGCTACATGATGCTGCGGCCGGACGCGATCATGACGATGTTCCGCCTGTTGCCGCAACCGGTCCGCGCGGCCGCGCTGGAAGCCCTGGAGCAGGCCGTGCACCAGCAGGGCTCCGACAGCGCACGCGCCTACCTGGCCCACGACAAGGGCGATCTCGATGCGCTGTTGGCGACGATCGTCGCCACCGCGCCGCAGCTGGGATGGGGACGCTGGCAGCTGGAAAAAGAGACGGGGCGCCTGCGGCTCACCGTGCGCAACAGTCCCTTCGCCCACGGCTACGGCGCATCGGCGGCACCGGTGTGCCACGGCATCCGGGGCATGCTCAGGGGCGTCGCGGACCTGTGGCTGGGACGAGCCGCCGTCAGCGTCGAAGTGCAATGCGCCGCCCAGGGTCACGCGGCCTGCCTGTTCGAGGCCCGCGCGGCGCCCCAGCCGGTCGACTGACCATGAACCAACTCGACCACCCGCAAGCGATCCGCGACCTGGTCCGGCCGGACCAGGTGCACAAGCAGCTGTACCTCTCCGAGCAGCTGTTCGACCTGGAGCAGCGCCACTTCTTCGGCAATACCTGGAACTACGCCGGCCACGCGAGCCAGATCCCGCAGGCGGGTGACTACATCACGTTCGACCTGGCCGGCCAGCCACTGCTGGTACTGCGCGACCACGAGGGCGCGGTGCGCGTGTTCTTCAACCGCTGTGCCCACAAGGGCGCGCAGCTGTTCACCAGCGAGTCGGGCAACACCGGCGGCCGCTTCCTGCGCTGCCCCTACCACGCCTGGACCTACCGCATGGACGGCAGCCTGCTGGCCTATCCGCTGAAGGCCGGCTACGAATGCTCGGGACTGGCCGGAAGCGAGGCGTCGCATGGCCTGGTGCCGGTGCCCGGCCTGCAGGTCTACCGCGACTTCATCTTCGTGCGCCTGAGCCGCGGCGGCATCGCCTTCGACGACTACTTCGGCCCAATGCGTTCGGCCATCGACAACATGGTGGACCGCTCGCCCAGCGGTGAGCTGCGGGTGGAGGGCGGCGTGCTCCGCAACACGATTCACTGCAACTGGAAGTTCTACCTCGAGAACATCAACGACCCGGTCCATCCGGTCACCGTCCACGAATCGGCCGTGCGCGCAGCACAGGCGGTCTGGCAACCGGCGGTTGCCGACACGCCCCAGCCGATGTCCGTCGAGCAGATCCTGCCCTTCGGGGCGAAGTACGAGTTCTTCCACGGCATGGGCGGCCAGGTCTACCCCAATGGCCACAGCGTCAGCGGCACGCACTTCAGCATCCACTCCGGCTATGGCGAACTGGGCGACTACGCGCGCGACCTGGAAGCGGCGCTGGGCCAGGAACGGGCCCGGCAGGTGCTGGAGCAATCACCGCAGAACGCGGTGCTCTATCCGAGCCTCGCGCTCAAGGGCTCGCCGCAGACGATCCGCGTGATCCGGCCGGTGGCGGTCGACCGGACCGTGATCGAGGCCTGGAACTTCCGCACCGTGGGCGCCCCGGAGCTGCTGCTGGAACGGGCCCTGGCCTACAGCCGGCTGGCGTTCTCACCCATGTCCTTCGTCGCCCACGACGACGTGCACCTGTTCGAGTCGCAGCAACGCGGGCTGCGCTCGCGCGGGAGCGACTGGGTCAGCCTGCACCGCGAGTTCAGTGCCGACGAACCCGACCAGCCGAACCAGGCAACCAGCGGCACCAGCGAGTGGCTGATCCGCAACCAGTACCGCGCCTGGGTCCGCTTCATGACCGAGGGGATGGCAAGCGAATGAACATGGACGCCGCCATCCTGGCCGAACTGTCAGACCTGGTTTACCTCGAAGCCAGGCTGCTCGACGACGCCGACTACGAGCCCTGGCTCGCGCTGTTCGCCGAAGGCGGCCGCTACTGGGTGCCGCTGAAGGGCCGGCTGCAGGCCGAGGACGAGACCCACAACTCGATCGCCGACGAAGACCATCTGCTGCGGGCCATGCGGGTGGAACGCCTGCGCTCGCCGCGGGCGCACTCGCAACAGCCGCCCAGCCAGTGCCAGCACGTGCTGCAGGCGCCGTCGCTGGTCGAGGGCGGCGCCGACCGCTGGCTGCTGCGCACGGCCTTCACCTACAGCGAGTGCCGCGGCGAGAGCAGCGTCACCCTCCATGGCCATTGCCTGCACCGGATTGTCCGCAGCGACGGGCGGCTTCGCATCGCGCTCAAACGCGTCAACCTGCTCAACGCCCATGCCCGGCTGCCGGCCGTGCAACTTTTCATCTGACATGACTTTCCCCACCGCGCACGCCCAGTTCCTCGCCACCGCCCGGCGCTGGGGCGATGCGCCCTTCCTGCATGTGGAGGCGGTTACCGCCGAAAGCTATGGCATCGCCGCGGGGGACATCGCCTGGTCGCAGGCGGCAGCGCGCGTCGAGCTGCTGCGGCTGGCTTATGCCGCCGCCGGCTACGGCCACGGCCACCGCGTAGGCCTGCTGCTGGAGAACCGACCGGACTTCCTGCTCCACTGGATGGCGCTCAACGCAGTGGGCGCCAGCGTGGTGCCCATCAACGGCGAGATGCGGGCGGCCGAACTCAACTACCTCATCGGCCACAGCGAAATCGTGGCGGTGGTGACGATGCCGGAACGGGTGGCCGCATTGCAGGCGGCCGCACTGGCGGCAGGCGTGGCTACGAACGTCGTCACGGCCGATGCGGCCAGCCTGCCTCCGCCCGCGCATCCTGCGCCGCTGGACGGGCCGCCTGGCGCCGACAGTGAATGCGCCTTGCTCTACACCTCGGGCACAACGGGGCGGCCCAAGGGTTGCCGGCTTTCCAATGCCTACTACCTCGCCGCCGGCCAGTGGTACGCCAACCTGGGCGGCGTCTGCCTCGTGCGGCCCGGGCAGGAGCGCATCCTCACGCCGCTGCCGCTGAGCCACGTCAACGCGATGGCCTTCACGGCGATGGTCGTGATCACGGTCGGCGGCTGCCTGGTCCAGCTCGATCGCTTTCACCCGAAGAGCTGGTGGCAGAGCGTGCGCGACAGCGGCGCGACGATCGTTCACTACCTCGGCGTCATGCCGGCGATGCTGCTCGGCGCGCCCGCGAGCGGCGCCGACCGGGACCACGCCGTGCGCTGGGGCTTCGGCGCCGGGGTCGATCGAAAGAACCACGCGGTGTTCGAGCAACGCTACGGCTTCCCGCTGGTGGAAGGCTGGGCCATGACGGAAACCGGCGCAGCCGCCTGCATCATGGCCAGCGCCGAGCCGCGCCACATCGGCACGAACTGCTTCGGCCGGCCCGAACCTTACGTCGAAGTGCGGCTGGTCGACGAGACAGGCAACGATGTGCCCGATGAAGTGCCGGGCGAAATGCTGGTGCGCGCCAGCGGCACCGAGCCGCGACTGCACTTCTTCTCCGGCTACCTGAAGGACGAAGTCGCCACCGAGGAGGCCTGGGCCGGCGGCTGGTTCCACACGGGCGACATGGTCCGCCGCGGTGCCCAGGGCGCCCTGCACTTCGTCGACCGCAAGAAGAACGTGATCCGCCGCAGCGGCGAGAACATCGCCGCCGTGGAGGTGGAAAGCGTGCTGGGCCAGCACCCGGCGGTCAGGACGGTGGCCGTGGCCGCCACGCCCGACCCGGTGCGCGGTGACGAAGTGCTGGCCTGCGTGATCACGCACGAGCCCGTGCCTGCTTCACAGCGGGCCGATCTGGCCCGCAGCATCGTGCGCCTGGCGCTCGATCAACTTGCCTATTACAAGGCGCCCGGCTACGTCGCCTTCGTCGACGCCGTTCCACTCACGCCGTCGCAGAAGGTGCAGCGGGGCCAGCTGCGCGAGCTGGCGCAGGGCCTGCCGGGGCAGGCCAACTGCATCGACACGCGGGCCCTGAAGAAGCGCCAGCCATGAAGCGACTCTCCTACGAAGGCGTCGCCGTCGCAGTGCCGGTGACCGTGCCCTACGAGCGCTACAGCATCCGTGGCGCCCACTGGTTCGCGGCCCAGGCCATGCGCGCGCTGCTGGAAGCTTCAGGGCTGCACAAGTCGCAGGTCGACGGCCTGACGGTCAGCAGCTTTTCACTGGCGCCCGACACGGCGGTCGGTGTGACGCAGCAGCTGGGGCTGACGCCGCGCTGGCTCGACCACATTCCCACCGGCGGCGCTTCCGGCGTCATGGCCTTGCGCCGCGCCGCCCGCGCCGTGCAGGCCGGCGATGCCGACATCGTGGCCTGCATCGCCGCCGACACCAACCACGTGGACTCGTTCCGCCAGACGCTGGGCAACTTCAGCCAGTTCGCGCGCGACGCCACTTACCCCTACGGCGCCGGCGGGCCGAATTCGATCTTCGCCATGATCACCGCGCACTACATGCGCAGCACCGGCGCGACGCGCGAGGACTTCGGGCGCATCGCGGTCAGCCAGCGCGCCAATGCCGGCCACAATCCCAATGCATTGCTGCGCAAGCCCATGGACATGGCCGAATACCTGCGCGCCCGCGTCATTTCGGATCCGATCCACCTGCTGGACTGCGTGATGCCCTGCGCCGGCGCCGAGGCCTTCCTGGTGATGAGGGAGGATCGCGCGCGCGAACTCGGCCTCGTCCACGTCCGCCTGCGCGGCGCCATCGAGCGCCACAACGCCTTCACCGAAGACCCCGTGATGGTGCGGGGCGGCTGGCTGATGGACCAGGCCGAGCTGTACCAGCAAGCGGGCGTGGCGCCGGCAGACATCGACATCCTCCACACCTACGATGACTACCCGGTGATCGTGCTGATGCAGTTCGAGGGGCTGGGCTTCTGCGAGGTGGGCCAGGGGCCGGAGTTCGTCCGCGGCCACACCTTCACGCATGACGGCAGCTTTCCGCACAACACCAGCGGTGGCCAGCTTTCAGCCGGCCAGGCCGGCGCGGCCGGCGGCTTCCTCGGCCTGAACGATACGCTGCGCCAGTTGACCGGCCAGGCCGACGCGCGCCAGGTGCGCGATGCGCGGATCGGCCTGGTCAGCGGCTTCGGCATGGTCAACTACGACCGCTGCGTGTGCACCGGCGCGGTCATCCTGGAGAACGCGCAATGACGCCTGCGGAGTTCGAGCCGAGCGCGGCGCCGCCGCGCAAGAACCCGGTGCTGCGCACCCCGCAGATGAACCTGCCGCCCGGCGCCCGCGGTCGCGTCGCGCATGGCCTGACCGCAGCCGCCGCGCTCGGCCGCCTCGAACTGCAAGTCTGCCGCGATTGCGGCGCCGTCCAGTACCCGCCGCGCGAAGCCTGCGGCCAGTGCCTCTCGCCTCGCCTGCAGTGGCGCCAACAGGATGGCCTGGGCGAGCTCCTGAGCACCACGACGCTGCACCACAGCAACGACCTCTATTTCAGGGAGCGCCTGCCCTGGCGCATCGGCTACGTGCGCCTGGACAGCGGGCCTTGCGTGGTGGCCTTCCTGGCCGACGAGGTGCCCGAGCCCGCGGCCGGCGCGGCGCCGCGCGTGCGCCTGTCGCTGCACCTGGACCGCGCCGGCCAGGCGGTCCTGGTGGGCCGGACTGAACAAGGAACGAACATGAATCCCAGCGACAAGTTGATGCAGGAGACCGGCTGTGCGCCGCGCGGCCGCAAGGTGCTGGTCACCGACGGCAAGACCGCCGTCGGCCAGGCGCTGGTGCAGGCCCTGCTCAAGGCCGGTGCCGAAACGGTGTGGGTCGGGCATGCCGAGCCCTGGAAGAAGCTCCCCGGTCTGGCCGGGATCGCTGCCCTGCCAGGTGTCACGCTGCTGCCGCTGGACTTGACCGATGCGCGTTCGGTCGACGTGCTGGCCGGCCAGATTGGCGGCAAGGTCGACATCCTGGTGAACAACGCGGAGCTGCACCGCACGCATGGCATCAGCGCCCGCCGCGGCACCGACGTGGCGCGCGCCGAGATGGAGATCAACTACTTCGGGCTGCTGCGCCTGGCCCAGGCCTTCGGTCCGGCCCTGAGGGGGCGGGCGGCCGACGGCCCGGCGCACGCGAGCGCCTGGGTCAACCTCCTGTCGGTGTTCGCGCTGGCCAACTACCCGGCCCAGGGCACCTTCTCGGCCTCGAAGGCGGCGGCACTGTCGCTGGCCCAGAACCTGCGAGCCGAGATGCTTCCCGCGGGGATCCGGGTGATCAACGTGTTCCCCGGCCCGATCGACGACGAGTGGAACCAGAACGTGCCGCCGCCGAAAGTCGCACCCGCAGCCTTGGCCTCGGCCATCGTCAAGGGCCTGACCGAAGGCGTCGAGGACCTCTACCCGGGCGACGTGGCCCAGGAGTGGCTGGCCCGCTGGCGCGACAACCCCAAGGCGCTGGAGCGCGAGCTGGCGCAAGGAAGACTGTGATGCTGAACCCCACCGAACTGCTCTCCCAGCTGGCGCAGGCCTTGAACGCGCAGCGCATCCGCGTCATCGACCTCACGCAGACGCTGGAGCCCGGCTTTCCCCAGATCGCGCTGCCGCCCGAAATGGGCCAGTGCTGGCCGTTCCGCATGGAGGAGGTCTCGCGCTACGACGAGCGGGGACCCGGCTGGTACTGGAACAACTTTTCCTGCGGCGAGCACACCGGCACCCATTTCGACGCCCCCATCCACTGGATCTCGGGACGCGACCTGCCGCACAACGCGGTGGACACCGTCAAGGTGCAGCAACTCGTCGCTCCGGCTGTCGTGATCGACTGCTCGGCCCAGGCGCAAGCCAACCCGGACTACCTGCTGACGGTGGCCGACATCGAGGCCTTCGAGGCACGGCATGGCCGCATTCCGGCGGGCGCATGGGTGCTGATGCGCACCGACTGGAGCCAGCGCACCGACCCCGAGGCCTACCAGAACTTCGACGAGACCGGCCAGCACACTCCGGGCCCCAGCGCCGAAGCCGTGCGCTTGCTGGTCGAACGGCGCGACGTGCTGGGCTTCGGTTCCGAAGCCATCGGCACCGATGCCGGCCAGGGTTACCACCTGAAGCCGCCCTATCCGTGCCACTCGCTGATGCACGGCGCCGGCAAGTTCGGCCTGCAGTGCCTCACCAACCTGGACCAGCTCCCTGCCACCGGCGCGGTGCTGGTCACGCCGCCGTTGAAGATCCTCAACGGCTCGGGCAGTCCCTTGCGGGTCCTGGCATTGGTGGGCGCCGGCGCCGACGCGCCCGCCGGCCGGTAGGAGTTCGCGCCCGTGCAAGCCATTTCGTACGCCCGCTACGGCCCGCCGTCGGTGCTGGAAGTGCGCGAACAGGCGCTGCCCGAACCGGGCCCGGGCGAGGTACGCGTGCAGCTTGCCGCGGCCGCGGTGGCGCAGGTCGATGCCAAACTGCGTGCGGGGTTGCTGCGGACGCACTTTCCGCTGACGCTGCCCAAGATTCCGGGGCGCGACGGCGTTGGGCGCGTGGACAAGCTTGGCTTGGGAGTCAACGGCTGGTCGGTCGGCGAGGATGTGTGCGTCCTGGCGGCGCCCCTGCTGGCCGGAACCTATGCGTCAGCCATCGTCTGCGATGCCGCCCGGATCGTGCGCCGCCCGCGGGGCCTGACGCTGCAGCAGGCCGCTGCGCTGCTGCAACCGGGCGCGAGCGCCTGGGCCGCCGTGGCCTGCGCCGGCCTGGAACCGGGCATGCGCGTGCTGGTGCACG
>JAQGMU010000414.1 GCA_028292195.1 Ramlibacter sp.
CCGCTCGTGGTCAGCATGCCGCACATCGGCACGGAGATTCCGGACGTCCTGCGGGAGGCCTATGTGCCGCGCGCGCTGGACGCGGAAGACACCGACTGGCACCTGGCCCGCTTCTACCGACGCCTGCCGCAGCTGGGCGCCACCGTGCTGCGCGCGCGCTTCTCGCGCTACGTGATCGACCTGAACCGGCCGCCCGACGACACGCCGATGTACCCCGGCGCTTCCAACACCGAGCTGTGCCCGACGCGCTTCTTCAACGGCGAGGCGCTCTACGCCGACGGCGCGCCGCTCGCGCGCGAGGAGCAACTGCGACGCCGCGAACAGTACTGGCAGCCGTACCACGATGCCCTGGCGGGCGAGCTGGCCCGGCTGAAGCAGGAGCACGGATTTGCGCTGCTCTGGGACGCGCACAGCATCCGTTCCGAGATTCCCTGGCTGTTCGAAGGCGTGCTGCCGGACCTGAACATCGGCACCGCCGCCGGTGCCAGCGCCGCCGCTTCCATCACCGATGCCGTCGCCGCGGCGGCGGCACGCGCGCCAGGCTACACGCGGGCCGTCAACGGCCGCTTCAAGGGCGGCTACATCACGCGCAACTACGGCCGCCCGGCGCAGCACGTGCATGCGGTGCAGCTGGAGATGACGCAGAAGTCGTACATGAGGGAGGAACCGCCGTACGACTGGCTGCCGCAGCGGGCCGCGCAGGTCCAGCCTGTGCTGCGCTCGATGGTCGAAGCCGCCTTGCAGGCGACACGGGCGCTGCATGGCCGCTGAGGCCGCACGCTTCCTGGCGCCCCGCGCCTGGGTCGGCAGCGGCTGGGCCGCGGACGTGCTGCTGGTGGCGGGGGCCGACGGCAACTGGTGCGAGGTGCGGGCGAACTGCGATGCGCAGGCGGCAGGCGGCGCAACGCGGCTGGCGGGCCCCGTGCTGCCCGGGCTGGTGGACGGCCACAGCCATGCCTTCCAGCGCGCCATTGCCGGCCTGACCGAGCGCAGCCCGGCGGGCAAGGACGACTTCTGGAGCTGGCGCGACCGCATGTACGCCGCCGCCCTGCGCATCACGCCGCCGCAGGTGGAGGCGATCGCCGCGCACCTCTATGCCGAGCTGCTGGCCAACGGCTACACGCAGGTCTGCGAGTTCCACTACCTGCACAACGGCACCGACGGCCGCCCCTATGCCGATGCGGGCGAGATGGCGAACGCGCTGGTGCGGGCCGCGCAGCAGGTGGGCATCGGGCTGACGCTGCTGCCCACGTTGTACATGCGTTCCGGCTTCGGCGCCCTCGGGCTGCGCGAGGACCAGCGCCGCTTCGCCTCGACACCGGCGTCGGTGCTGGCGATTGCCGACGGCCTGCGTGGGGCCGGGCCGCTGATCACCGGCGGCGTCGCGCTGCATTCGCTGCGGGCCGTCGATGCCGCGGCGCTGGCGGAGGTGGCCGCGGCCGCGCGCGGCCGGCTGCCCGTGCACATCCATATTTCCGAGCAGCGGCAGGAGGTGGAGGATTGCCGCAGCGTCCATGGCCAGCGGCCGATCGAATGGCTGCTGGCACAAGCGCCGGTCGACGAACGCTGGAACCTGGTGCACGCCACCCATGCCAGCCGCGACGAGCTGGCGGCCTTGCGCCAGAGCGGCGCGGCCATCGTGCTGTGCCCCAGCACGGAAGCCAACCTGGGCGACGGCGTGTTCGACCTGCCCACCTGGCTGGGCGCCAGCGGCCGCTGGTCCATAGGCTCCGACAGCCACGTCACGCGCAGCTGGGTCGAGGAACTGCGGCTGCTGGAATATTCGCAGCGCTTCGCCCTGCGCGAGCGCAACGTCGCGGCCCGCGCCGCGCTGACGGAAAGCACGGCGGCCGCGCTGTTCGGGGGGGCGCTGGAAGGTGGCAGTGCCGCGGCGGGCTTGCCCTTGGCCGGGCTGGCGTTGGGGCAGCGGGCGGATTTCATGGTGCTGGACGGCGAGGCGTCGGCACTGCTCGGCGTGCCGGACGAGCACCTGCTCGATGCCTCGGTGTTCTCGAGCCCGTCGGCGCCGCCGCGGGAGGTGTATGTGGCGGGGCGGCGTGTGCAGGCGGTCGAGACGGCGCCGGCGTTCATCGCAGCGATGCGGGACCTTTGGGGTGCCGGTAGGCTGGGGTGAAACCCCAGCATATTCGGCGCAGCGCTGGGGTTTCACCCCAGCCTACATTTCACCCCAGCCTACACAACATCCTGGTGTTCACGGCTCCGCGCCGGGCCGTGTCGGATACCCCGCCTCCCGCCACGCCTGCATCCCTCCATCCAGCGCCACCGCGCGCTGGAACCCCATCTGCCGCAAGGTCGCCGCCGCGAGGGTCGAGATCCGCCCCAGCTCGCAGCAGGTGACGATGCGCCGCGTCGGGTCGGGCAGGTCCTGGTTCACGCGCAGTTCCAGCTGGCCGCGCGGCAGCAGTTGCGCACCGGGGATGTGGGCGGCCTGGTAGGCCTCGCGTTCGCGCACGTCCAGCACGATCAGGTCCGGGTCGCCCTGTTCGACGCGCGCCTTGAGCTGCGCCATCGACATGAACGGCACCAGTGACGCCGCCTCGGCCAGCATCTGCGCCACCGTCTTGCCGCCGCTCAGGTTGGTGCGCAGCGCCTCCGTGATGTGCGTCGGCATGCCCAGGTTCAGGCTGTCCATCATCGCGATGAAGGCGTCGCGCTCGCGCACCTGCAGCCGCGGGTTGTCGGCGATTTCCGCCGCCAGCGTCGAGTGGCCGCGGCCCCGGTAGTCGTGCGCCGGGAACACCAGCAAGGCCGGGTCCAGCTTCAGCAGCTTGCCGAACAGGCTGTCGTACAGCGCCCCCGAGTCACCGGTGGGCAGGTCGGTGCGGCCGGTGCCGCCGATCAGCAGGGTGTCGCCGGTGAACACGCGGTCTTCGGCCACCAGGCTCATCGAGTCCCGTGTGTGGCCGGGCGTGTGCAGCACCTGCAGCCGCAGCCTGCCCACCACCACCATGTCGCCGTCGTCCACGTGCATGTCCACCATCGGCGCGGTGCTGGCCCGGTGCATCACCACCGGTGCATGCACCTCCTGCGCCAGCTGGCGGCTGGCCGAGAAATGGTCGGCGTGCGTGTGGGTGTCGATCACGTAGCGGATGCGCAGGCCGTCGCGCGCCGCCAGCGCGAGGTAGCGGTCGACCTGGCTCGCTTCGGGATCGATGACGGCCGCCGCGCAGGTCTCGCGGCAGCCGACCAGGTAGGACTGGCAGCCGCCAGTGGCGATCTGCTCGAACAGCATGCGTCAGGTAGGCTGTTTCACCACGCGGAGGTAGGGCTTGACGGCCTTCCATCCTTGCGGGAACAGCTTCTTGGCGTCCTCGTCGTTCACCGAGCCGGCGATGATGACGTCGTCGCCCTGCTTCCAGTTCACCGGTGTCGCCACCTTGTGCTTGGCGGTCAGCTGCATCGAGTCGAGCACGCGCAGGATCTCGTCGAAGTTGCGGCCGGTGGTCATCGGGTAGGTCAGCATCAGCTTGATCTTCTTGTCCGGCCCGACGATGAACACGGAGCGCACCGTCTGGTTGGTGGCGGCGGTGCGGCCCTCGGACGAGCCCGGCTCCTCGGCCGGCAGCATGTTGTACAGCTTGGAGACTTCGAGCGTGGGGTCCCCGATCAGAGGGTAGTTCACCTTGGCGCCCTGGGTCTCCTCGATGTCGGCCAGCCAGCGGCTGTGGCTGTCCACCGGGTCGACCGACAGGCCGATCAGCTTGGCGTTGCGCTTGCGGAACTCCGGCTCGATCTTGGCCATGTAGCCCAGTTCGGTGGTGCAGACGGGCGTGAAGTCCTTCGGGTGCGAGAACAGGATCGCCCAGCTGTCGCCTATCCATTGGTGGAACTGGATCGGCCCCTGGGTGGTCTCGGCACGGAAGTCGGGGGCGGTATCGTTGATGCGCAGTGACATGGTATGTCCTCCTGTACCCCGGGTGAGGCGATGGCCATGATGCGCCGCCGCCGCCGCGCATGTCAACGCGTGGCCTATGCTCGATGGATGACGATCGACTGGAACCAATTCACCCCCTGGGCTTCGCTGGCCGGCGGCCTGCTGCTCGGGCTGGCGGCGGCGCTGTTCATCCTGCTCAATGGCCGGGTGCTGGGCATCAGCGGCATCCTGGGCGGGCTGTTGCGGCCGCGGCAAGGCGACACCGGGTGGCGGCTCGCCTTCCTGGCCGGGCTGCTGCTGGCGCCGGCGCTGTGGTCGCTGTTCGCTGCGCCGGTGGCGCCGCGCTTTCCGGCCGGTCCCGCCATGCTGGTCCTGGCCGGCCTGCTGGTGGGCTGGGGCACGCGCGAGGGTTCGGGCTGCACCAGCGGCCATGGCGTCTGCGGGCTGGCCCGGCTGTCGCCCCGCTCCCTGGTGGCGACGCTGGCCTTCATGGCCAGCGGCTTCGCCAGCGTGTTCGTCGTCCGCCACGTGCTGGCCTGAGGAGCGCCCCATGAACCGCGTCGTCGAATTCATCGTGGGGCTGCTGTTCGGGCTGGGCCTGATCCTGTCCGGCATGACCGATCCAGGCAAGGTGGTTGGCTTCCTGGACCTGGCGGGCGCCTGGGATCCCTCGCTGGCCTTCGTCATGGGCGGCGCCGTCTTCGCCAGCCTGTTCGCCTTCCTGTTCGCGCGTCGCCGCACCCGCGCATTCCTCGGCGGTGCGATGGAGCTGCCGACCGCGCGTGACATCGACCGCCGGCTGGTCACCGGCAGCCTGGTGTTCGGCGTCGGCTGGGGCTTGGCCGGTTTCTGCCCCGGGCCGGCGCTGGTGTCACTGGGCGCGGGGCACTGGCAGGCGCTCGTGTTCGTGCTGGCGATGCTGGTGGGAATGGCGCTGCACGACTTCAGGTCGCGCGAGCTGTCAGCCGGGTGATCAACCCTGGAACTGGCTTGGCGGCTGCCCCATCGCCGCCTTGAACATCGCCGTGAAGGCGCTGTCGCTGGCATAGCCGGTGGCGGCCGCGACGTGGCTCACCGGCAGCCCGCGCGCGAGCAGGGGCAGGGCGTGCGCCAGCACCGCCTGCTGCCGCCACTGCTGGTAGCTGGTGCCCAGCTGCTCGCGGAACAGGCGCGCCATGGTGCGTTCGCTGGCGCCGACCCCGGACGCCCATTGCGCCAGCGTGGCGCGTTCGGCCGGCGCGCGCAGTACCGCCTCGCACAAGGCTCGCAGGCGCTTGTCGCCGGTCTGCACCGGTGGCAGCGGCACCCCCAGCTGCTGGGTGGCGGCGCCGCGCAGTTCGTCCAGCACCAGCTGCGTCAGCAGCAGTTCGCGCCCACGCGGCAGGCCGGGCGCGTCCAGCGCCGGCACCAGCTCGCGCAGCAACGGCGACACCACCAGCACGCGGCAGCCGGCCCAGCCGGGCGGCGTGGCCGAGGCGTCGATGTAGAGGGTGCGGAACTGGGCGTCCTCCAGCACGTGCACCGAGTGCAGTGCGCCCGGCGCGACCCAGACCGCGCGCGAAGGCGGCACGATGTAGGTGACCTCGCCGCTGGCGCTGCCTTCGTCGGCGGCGCTGACCTGCAGGATGCCGCTGGCGCAAT
>JAQGMU010000428.1 GCA_028292195.1 Ramlibacter sp.
CAGGTCCTGCGAGAACTCCTGGTCGCGGAACACCGTCAGGCCTTCCTTGAGCGAGAGCTGGAACCAGTCGCGGCAGGTGACGCGGTTGCCGGTCCAGTTGTGGAAGTACTCGTGGCCCACCACGCTCTCGATGTTGGCGTAGTCGGTGTCGGTGGCGGTGGCCTGGTTGGCCAACACGTACTTCGTGTTGAAGATGTTCAGGCCCTTGTTCTCCATCGCGCCCATGTTGAAGTCGCTGGTGGCGACGATCATGAAGCGTTCCAGGTCCAGCTGCAGGCCGAAGCGCGCCTCGTCCCAGGCCACCGAGGCCATCAGCGAGTTCATCGCGTGCTCGGTCTTGTCCAGGTCGCCGGCGCGCACGTAGACCTGCAGCAGGTGCTCCTTGCCGTTGCGGGCGGTGACGCGCTGCTCGCGGCAGACCAGCTGGCCGGCCACCAGGGCGAACAGGTAGCTGGGCTTGCGGAACGGGTCGACCCAGCGGGCGAAGTGGCGGCCGTCTTCCAGCTTGCCTTGTTCCACCAGGTTGCCGTTGGACAGCAGCACCGGGTAGCGCTTGGGGTCGGCCCGCAGCGTCACCGTGTAGCTGGCCATCACGTCCGGGCGGTCCAGGAAGTAGGTGATGCGGCGGAAGCCCTCGGCCTCGCACTGGGTGAAGAACGAGTCGTTGCTGACGTACAGGCCCATCAGCTTGGTGTTCTTGGCCGGGTAGCAGGTGGTGAAGATCTCCAGCTCGAAGGGCTCGTTGCCCTGCGGCAGGTGCTCCAGCACCAGCTGGTTTTCCTCGATCTTGAAGGAGGTTCCCTGGCCGGCGACCAGCACGCGCGACAGGTTCAGTTCCTCGCCGTCCAGGCGCAGCGGCTGCACCGGCACCTCGGGATTGCGGCGCAGGCGCATGCGGTTCAGCACGCGGGTCTTGGCGGGGTCCAGGTCGAAAATGAGTTCGACCGAGTCGATCCAGAACGCCGGCGGCTGGTAGTCGCTGCGCAAGATCACTTTGGATTGTCCTTCACGCATGCAGGCTCTCCAGGAAGTTCGTTGTGATGAGTTGTTGGAAGTCGCGCACCCGCGCGATCACGTGCGGCCCGTCGAGTTCGCCTGGCCCATGGGTGCTGCAGACGGCCACGGCCCGCATGCCGGCGCGGCGCGCCGCCTCGATGCCGAAGGGCGCGTCCTCGAACACGATGCATTCGGCCGGCGCCGTGCCGACCCGCCGCGCCGCTTCGAGGAAGAGGGCGGGCTCGGGCTTGCCCGGCAGGCCCTCGTCGCCGCCGACGATGGCGTCCGGGGCATTGGCCAGCTTCAGGTGGCGCAGCACGAAGGCGATGTTGTGCTTGTCGCCGGCGGTGGCCACGGCGATCTTCAGGCCGCGGTCGTGGGCCTGCGAGGCGAAGGCGCGAAAGCCCGTGACCTCGCGGAAGTCCTTGCTGAAGTCGTCGCGGTAGATCTCTTCCTTCTCCGCGATCAATTCGAGCGCGCGCGCTTCATCCACGTCGGGGCCGAACAGCTCGCGGATGCACTCCACGCCGTTGCGGCCGGTGGTCCGGCGCAGCACTTCGGCGATCGGCATCGTGATGCCATGCCGGCGCGTGAATTCGCCCCAGCTGCGCGCATGCGCCGGCATGGAATCGACCATGGTGCCGTCCATGTCGAACACGAGCGCGCGCGTGGGCATCACACGCCCTGCTTCAGCGAAGCCTCGATGAACACATCGAGATCCCCATCCAGCACCTTCTGCGTGTTCGAGATTTCCACGTTGGTGCGCAGGTCCTTGATGCGGCTCTGGTCCAGCACGTAGCTGCGGATCTGGTGGCCCCAGCCGACGTCGGTCTTGTTGTCTTCCAGCTTCTGCTGCGCTTCCATGCACTTGCGCATCTCGAAGTCGTACAGCCGCGAGCGCAGGCGCTTCCAGGCGACGTCGCGGTTGCTGTGCTGGCTGCGGCTGTCCTGGCACTGCACCACGATGTTGGTCGGGATGTGGGTCAGGCGCACCGCCGAATCGGTCTTGTTGATGTGCTGGCCGCCGGCGCCGCTGGCGCGATAGGTGTCCACCCGGACGTCGGCCGGGTTGATGTCGATCTCGATCGAGTCGTCGACTTCCGGGTAGACGAACACGCTGGCAAAGCTGGTGTGGCGGCCGCCCGAGGAGTCGAAGGGCGACTTGCGCACCAGCCGGTGCACGCCGGTTTCGGTGCGCAGCAGGCCGAAGGCGTACTCACCCTCGATCTTCAGCGTGGCGCCCTTGATGCCGGCGGTGTCGCCCGGCGTCTCGTCTTCCACGGTGGCCTTGAAGCCCTTGCGCTCGGCGTACTTCAGGTACTGGCGCATCAGCATGCTGGCCCAGTCGCAGGCCTCGGTGCCGCCGGCGCCGGCCTGCAGGTCGAGGAAGCAGTTGTTGGGGTCGGCCGGCTGGTTGAACATCCGGCGGAATTCCAGGCCTTCGACGATCTTCGCCAGCTTGGCGCCCTCGGCTTCGATGGTCTGGAGGCCGGCTTCGTCGCCTTCCTCCTTGCTCATCTCATGGAGCTCGAGGTTGTCGGACAGCTCGGTGCCGAGTTTCTCCAGCCCGATGACGATCTCTTCGAGCTGCTTTTTCTCTTTGCCCAGTTCCTGGGCCTTCTTGGGGTCGTTCCAGACCCCCGGGTCTTCCAGCGATGCGTTGACCGTCCTCAGGCGCTCCGACTTCTGATCGAAGTCAAAGATACCTCCGAAGATCTTCCGTCCGGGCCTGCAGATCGGTCAGGGTGGTGCCGATGAGGTTGATGCGTTCTGCGTCCATTTTGTGTTGAATCCTTGGCGAATCCCGGATTGTCTCACTGTGGGGGGGCGGGGGGCGCAATGCGGGTACCGGACGCAGAGGTCGAAAAGGTTTCGCAGAAGTCGCAAAAGGACTCCCATGAAAATTCTTCGGACTCTTTTGCGTCCTCTGCGAAACCTTTGCGCCTTCTGCGTCCGGCTGTCCGCTCCCGAATTCACGCGGCCGCCGCCCCCGGCAGCGGCAGGTAGAGCACGAATTCCGACCCCTTGCCGAGTTCGCTGCTCACTTCCAGCCGGCCGCGGTGCGCCTCCACGATCTGGCGGGCGATGTACAGGCCCAGCCCGAGGCCGGGCACCTGGGCCGAGCCTTCGGTGCGCTCGAACTGGTGGAAGATCCGCTCCTGGTCGGCCGGCGCGATGCCCAGGCCCTGGTCGCGCACCGAGACCAGGCCCCGCCCAATGCCGGCGCTCACCGTCACCGCCACCGGCTTGCCGTCGCCGTAACGCAGGGCGTTGGTTAGCAGGTTGTTGATCACCTGCTCGATGCGGAACTCGTCGCCTTCCAGCGGCAGCTCAGGCGGCGCGTCCAGCGTCACGGTGATGCCGGTCGGGGCGGCCTGCTCGGAGATGGACTCCACCACCCGCCGGCCCAGCTCCGCCAGGTCGAAGGGCTTGGGGTCCATCGCCAGCCGGCCGGTGCGCATGCGCGAGACGTCCAGCATGTCGTCGAGCAGCCGGATCATGCTGCGGATCTGGCGTTCGTCGCGCTCCACCATCCGCAGCATGGTCGCGCGTTCCGGCGGGTTCGGGCCGCTGAGCATCTTGCGCCGCAGCTGCGCCTGCAGGTACACCGAATTGAGCGGGTTGCGCAACTCGTGCGACACCATGGCCATGAAGTCGTCGCGCATGGTCACGGCGCGCTCCAGCTCGCCCTGCGCGTCCTGCAGTTCCTGCCGCTGGCGGAACAGGTCGACGAACACGGTGACCTTGCTGCGCACGGCATGCGGGTCGAGCGGCTTGTAGAGGAAGTCGACGGCGCCGGTTTCGTAGCCGCGAAAGGCGTAGTTCAGTTCGCGGCCGGCGGCGCTGACGAACACGATCGGGATGCCGCGGGTGCGCTCGGTGCCGCGCATCAGCTCGGCCAGCTCGAAGCCGTTCATGGACGGCATCTGCACGTCCAGGATGGCCAGCGCGAACGGCCGCTCCAGCATCAGCGACAGGGCTTCCTCGCCGGAGCGCGCCAGGAAGATGCGGCGGCCCGGCTGCCGGATCAGCGCTTCGAGGGCGATCAGGTTCTCCTGCAGGTCGTCGACCAGCAGCACGTTGACATCGGAGGGGGAAGGAATCATCAGCGGACGACAGTTTGCAGCAGGTGGCCCAGGCCCGCCAGCGGCAGGACGAAATCAGGATCGGCGGCGGCGATCGCCGCCAGCGGCATGGCCGCGTGCGCGGCCTCGGCCGGGTCCTGGACCGCGGTCAGGCCGCCGCGTGCCTTGATGGCGGCCAGCCCGCGGGCACCGTCTTCGTTGGCCCCGGTCAGCACCATGCCGGCCAGTTCAGGCCCGTAGGCGTCGGCGCAGGATTCGAACAGCACGTCGATGGAGGGACGCGAGAACCGCACCGGCGGGTCGCAGCTCAGCGCGAAGGTGCGGTCGGCCTCCACCAGCAGGTGGTAACCGGGCGGCGCGAAGTAAAGCTTGCCGGAGGCCACCGGCGCGCCGGGCTGGGCCTCCCGCACGTCGATCGCCAGGCGCGCGGCGAACACTTCCACCAGCCGGCTTTCGTGGTCTTCCGGCAGGTGCAGCACCACCACCACGCTGCCGCGGAACGGCTGCCTGAGCCCGCGCAGCAGCGTGAACAGGGCGTCGATGCCGCCGGCCGAGGCGCCTATGGCCACCGTCTCCACCGAGGCGCGAAAGTTGCGCGGCAGGCTTGTCCCCATCCCGCCCTCAGTCCGTGCGCCGATAGATGCGCTCGGGCCGGCTGACGGGCGCGAAGCGTTCGGCATAGGCCGAGAAGTCCAGCGTCTCCTTGGTGCCCAGGCCGAGGAAGCCGCGGCGCGAGAGCGACTCGTGGAACAGGCCCAGCGCCCGGTCCTGCAGCTTGCGGTTGAAGTAGATCAGCACGTTGCGGCACGACACCAGCTGGGTTTCCGAGAACACCGCGTCGGTGGCCAGGCTGTGGTCGGCGAAGGTGATGCTGTCGCGCAGCGACTTGTCGAACAGCGCGCCGCCGTAGGCCGCCGTGTAGTAGTCGCTGAAGCTCCTGGTGCCGCCGGCCTTCTGGTAGTTGCGCGTGAAGGCCTGCATGTGGTCCAGGTTGAAGATGCCGGCGCGCGCCTTGTCCAGCGAGGCGTGGTTGATGTCGGTGGCGTAGAGGATGGTGCGTTCCAGCAGCGCCTCTTCCCGCAGCAGGATCGCCAGCGAGTACGGTTCCTCGCCCGTGCTGCAGCCGGCCACCCAGATCTTGACCGAGGGGTAGGTGCGCAGCACCGGAATCACGTGCCGGCGCAGCGCGAGGAAGTAAGCGGGGTCGCGGAACATCTCGCTCACCGGCACCGTCAGGTATTGCAGCAGCACGGCGAACTCGGCGGCGTCGTGCAGCACGCGCTCCTGCAGCGCGGAGATGGAGGGCAGGCCCATCCGCTCCTGCGCCTGCAGCACGCGCCGCTTCAGCGAGGCCGGCGCGTAGTCGCGGAAGTCGTGGCCATAGCGCAGGAACACCGCTTCGACCAGCAGGCGGATCTCGATCTCCGCCAGGCCGGTCATCCCAGCCGCTCCATCTTCGGCATCCAGACGCGCATCAGGGAGAACAGCCGCTCCAGCTCGATCGGTTTCGCCAAGTAGTCGTTGGCGCCGGCGTCCAGGCAGCGCTGCTGGTCTTCCTTCATGGCCTTGGCGGTGACGGCGATGATGGGCAGCTTCTGCCGGCGCGGGTCCTTGCGGATCTCGCGGATGGCGGTGTAGCCGTCCATCTCCGGCATCATGATGTCCATCAGCACCAGGTCGACGTCGTCCGGGGTGCCGGCAAGCTTGGCGAGCGCCTCGATGCCGTTGCGCGCCACATCCACCGCCGCGCCCTTGTGTTCCAGCGCGCTGGTGAGGGCGAAGATGTTGCGCATGTCGTCGTCCACCACCAGGATGCGCCGGCCCTCGAAGGCCTTGTCGCGGCTGCGGGCGGTGCGCAGCATCTTCTGCCGCTCGGCCGACAGCTGGTTCTCCACCCGGTGCAGGAACAGCGTCACTTCGTCCAGCAGCCGCTCCGGCGAGCGGGCGCCCTTGATGATGATGGAGTGCGAGTAGCGCATCAGCTCCGCTTCCTCGTCCCGGGTCAGGTTGCGGCCGGTGTAGACGATCACCGGCGGGAACGAGCGGCTGTCGCCCGAGGCCATGCGGCGTAACAGCTCCTGGCCGGTCATGTCGGGCAGCTTCAGGTCGATGATCATCACGTCGAACACCGAGCCGGCCAGCGCCTGCAGCGCCTGCATGCCTTCGGCCACCGCGATGATCTCGACGTCGCCGTCGCCGATCAGCTTCATCACGCTTTCCTGCTGGCGCAGGTCGTCCTCCACCAGCAGCACGCGCTTCACTTTCTGGCTCAATTTGGATTCGAGCCGGGCGAACACCTCCTGCAGTTGTTCGCGCGTGGCCGGCTTGCGGGCGTAGCCGATGGCGCCCAGGTGCATGGCGGCCTCGACCCGGTCCTCCACCGAGATCACGTGCACCGGCACGTGGCGGGTGCGCGGGTTTTCCTTCAACCGCTGCAGCACCGACAGGCCGGTGTCGTCGGGCAGCCGCATGTCCAGCAGCATGGCGTCGGGCACCTCCTCCAGTGCCAGCGCCACGCCGTCGTCGGCCTGGTGGGCGACGATGCAGCGGTAGCCCAGCTCGTGCGCCAGGTCGAACAGGATGCGGGCGAAGGGCTCGTCGTCCTCCACCACCAGCACCGTGCGCCGGCCGCCCGCGGGCTGGTCGCGGTCGTCGGCGAAGGCCGGGCCGTGCAGCTCCGCACGCTGCTGGATGTTGCC
>JAQGMU010000447.1 GCA_028292195.1 Ramlibacter sp.
ATCGTGCCCGGCCTGGTCGGCACCATCCTCACCATGACCATGGTGATGCTGACCTCGCTGGCGATGACCCGCGAGCGCGAGCGCGGGACCATGGAGAACCTGCTCGCCACGCCGGTGCTGCCGGCGGAGGTGATGGCCGGCAAGATCCTGCCCTACGTGGTGATCGGCTACGTGCAGCTGACGGTGATCCTGGCCGCGTCCTGGCTGCTGTTCGAGGTGCCGATGATCGGCAGCCTCCCCCTGCTGCTGGCGATGATAGGTGTCTTCATCGTCGCCAACCTGGGCGTGGGCTTCACCTTCTCCACCCTGGCGCGCAACCAGCTGCAGGCCATGCAGATGACGTTCTTCTTCTTCCTGCCAAGCATGCTGCTGTCCGGGTTCATGTTCCCGTTCCGCGGCATGCCGCGATGGGCTCAATGGATAGGCGAACTGCTGCCGCTCACGCACTTCCTGCGCATCGTGCGCGGCATCATGCTCAAGGGCAACGACGCCGGCCAGCTGCTCGGCGAGCTGTGGCCCATGCTGGCCTTCATGGGGGTGGCCGCGGCGGTGGCGTTGAAGCGCTACCGCGAGACGCTGGACTAGGACCCAGGCGCCCGGGGCGCCGTGGCGCGCTCACGCGTAGCGCTTGGTCCGCAAATTGTTCTTCATCTCGCGCAGCAGCGGCTGCAATTTGCCGCCGCCGATGCGCAGGGCCACCGTCGTCGCCAGCACGTCGATGATCATCAGGTGCAGCAGCCTCGACACCATCGGGCTGTAGCGGTCGTAGCCTTCCGGGTGGTCCGCCGCCAGGTGGATGTGTCCCGCCGCCGCCAGCGGCGAACCGGTGGCGGTGATGACGATGGTGGTCGCACCGTTGCGCCTGGCGATGTCGCAGGCGTCCATCAGGTCGCGCGTGCGGCCCGAGTTGGAGATCACCACCAGGCAGTCGCCCGGGCCCATCATCGTCGCGCTCATCACCTGCATGTGGCCGTCGCTGTAGGCGATGGTGTTGACGCCGAGGCGGAAGAACTTGTGCTGCGCGTCCTGCGCCACGATGCCGGAATTGCCGGCGCCGTAGAACTCGATCCGGCGGCCGGTCTGGTAGGTCGCGGCCAGCGCCTCGACGGCCTTCTCGATGGCGAAGGTGCTTGCATCGTTGCGGTACTTGAGGAAGGCCGCCACCGCGTTGTCGATCACCTTCACCAGCACGTCGTTGGTCTTGTCGTCGGCGTCGACGCTGCGGTGGATGAAAGGCACGCCCTCGCTCACGCTGCCGGCCAGCTTCAGCTTGAAGTCCGACAGGCCGTCGTAGCCCACGCTGCGGCAAAAGCGCACCACGGTCGGTTTGCTCACATGGGCGCGCTCCGCCAGTTCGCTCACCGGCAGGTTGGCGAACGCGCGCGGATCACCCAGCACCAGGCGCGCCACGCGTTGCTCCGCCGGAGCGAGCGACGGCAGCGACGCCTTGATGCGGTCTAGCACTCTTCGCTCCAGCAGTGGCCGTCGCGGGCGATCATCGCGCTGGACGCCGAGGGGCCCCAGGTCCCCGCGGCGTAGGGGCGCGGATCACGCGACTCGTTGCGCCAGTGCTCGAGGATCGGTTCGACCCAGCGCCAGGCTTCCTCCTGCTCGTCGCTGCGCACGAACAGGTTGAGGCGGCCGGCGATCACGTCGAGCAGCAGCCGCTCGTAGGCGCCCACGCGCTCCGAGCCGAAGCGCTTGTCGAAGTCCAGGTCCAGGTGCACCGGGGCCAGGGTGTGGCCGTTGCGGCGATTCTCCTGGCCCATCGCCAGCATGTGCAGCTCCAGGCCGTCGCGCGGCTGCAGGTGGATCACCAGCCGGTTGGTGAAGCCGGCGGGCGCATTGAAGATGGCGTGCGGCGCCTCGTGGAAGTTCACCACGATGTGCGCCTCCCGCGCGGCCAGCCGCTTGCCGGTGCGGATGTAGAACGGCACCCCGGCCCAGCGCCAGTTGGCGATCTCGGTGCGCAGCGCGACGAAGGTCTCGGTGGTGCTTTGCGGGTCCACCCCCGGCTCCTCGCGGTAGCCGGGCACCGGCGTGCCGTTGACGGTGCCGGCCACGTACTGGCCGCGCACCACGTGCTGGTCCAGCGCTTCCGGCGTCCAGCGCTTGAGCGAGCGCAGCACCTTCAGCTTCTCGTCGCGGATGGCATCGGCATGGGCATTGATCGGCGGTTCCATCGCCACCGCGCACAGCAGTTGCACGGCATGGTTCTGGACCATGTCGCGCAGCGCGCCGGTGCTGTCGTAGAAGGCGCCGCGCTTCTCCACCCCCAGGTCTTCGGCGATGGTGATCTGGATGTTGGAGATGTGCTCGCGCCGCCACACCGGCTCGAACAAGGCGTTGCCGAAGCGCATGGCGAACAGGTTCTGCACCGCCGGCTTGCCGAGGTAGTGGTCGATGCGGAAGATCTGCTTTTCGCTCAGCACCTTGCGCACCGCTTCGTTGATCTCACGATTGGACGCCAGGTCGTGGCCCAGCGGCTTCTCCAGCACCATCCGGGTGTTGGGACGGTTCAGGTCCGCGGCCGCCAACTGCTCGCAGACCGTGGCGAACAGCGTGGGCGCGGTGGCCAGGTACATGACCACCGTGTCGGCATTGCGCTCGCGCAGCAAATCGGACAGCCGCTGGTAGTCCGGCGGCTGCGACAGGTCCAGGCGCAGGAAGCGCAGCATGCCGGCGAAGCGCTCGAACTCCTCGGGGCTGGGCCGCTTGGCCAGGTCCACCGCGTCGAAGCGGGAGCGGATCAAGGCGCGGTACTGGTCGTCGCTGAGGTCGTCGCGGGCGACGCCGATGATGCGGCCGCCTTCCGGCAGGGTGCCGTGGCGAAAGGCCTGGAACAGGGCGGGCATCAGCTTGCGCCAGGCCAGGTCGCCGGTGCCGCCGAAAAGAACGAGGTCGAAGCTCATGGTTGTTCGGGGGAAGAGGTGCCGCCACTGTAACTTAGTTTCATGAAATACGGGTCGATTTGCCCGGCCGGCGCCAAGCTCGCCGACGGATGGTATTTACCCGATGCCAGCGAAACAAGGCTGCGGCTAAGCTGCGATCGTGTAATTCCGTTACTTTGGAGAACCAAATGCAAAAGTTTGGCGTGGCACTCGCATTCGCCCTGTTTTCCGGCGCCGCGGCGGCCCAGGGCCAGGTCAACGTCATCTGCTCGGTGCAGGCCGAGTGGTGCAACATGTTGTCCACCGTCTATGCCCGCACCACGGGGGCGAAAGTGAACGTGGTGATGAAGGGCTCCGGCGAAGCGCTGGCGCAACTCATCGCCGAAAAGGACAACCCCAAGACCGACGTCTGGTTCGGCGGCACCGGCGACCCGCACCTGCAGGCCGCCGAGCAGGGCCTGACCCTCGAATACAAGTCGGCGTCGCTGCCGCAACTGCACGAGTGGGCGCAGCAGCAGGCCAGGCAGTCCGGCTACAAGACGGTGGGCATCTATTCCGGCCCGCTGGGCTTCGCCTACAACCCCGAGTTGCTGGCCAAGAAGAAGCTGGCCGTGCCCAGGACCTGGGCCGACCTGACCAAGCCGGACTACAAGGGCGAAGTGCAGGTGGCCAACCCTGCCTCCAGCGGCACGGCCTACACGATGATCGCCACGCTGGTGCAGTTGATGGGCGAGGACAAGGCCTTCGAGTACCTCAAGAGCCTGCACCGCAACGTGGGCAACTACCCGCGTTCCGGCACCGGCCCGATCAAGGCCGTGGCGCGCGGCGAAACCGCGGTCTCCATCAGCTTCGTGCACGACGGCCCGGGCGAGAAGATGCAGGGCTTCCCGGTCGAGACCATCACGCCGGCCGACGGCACCGGCGCCGAGATCGGCTCCATGAGCATCATCAAGGGCGCGCGCAACCTCGATGCCGCGAAGAAGTTCTACGACTGGGCGCTGACGCCCGCGGCGCAGGAGATGGCGGCCGCCGCCAAGCAGTTCCAGTTGCCCAGCAACAAGGCAGCGAAGGTCGACCCGCAGGTGCCGGACTTCAAGAAGATCAAGTTCATCAACTACGACTACGCCAAGTACGGCGCCAGCGCGGAGCGGCGGCGCCTGATCGCGCGCTGGGAAAAGGAAGTGAACTCGCTGCCGCGTTGAGCGTGGGCACTCCCGCCCTTCTTCCGGAGCAGGCTGGCCTGCGCCTGCCAGTGCTGCCGGCGGGCCTGCGCGGGCCCAGCGCGCCGGTGTGGACCTGGGTTGCCGTCGGGCTGCTCGCCTACCTGCTGCTGCCCTGGTACGCGCTGCAGGACAGCAACGGCCTGCTGGCGATGGACAGGACCTGGAGCGGACCCGAGGCCGGCAATGGCCTGCTGCAGGCGCTGCTGTATGGCCGGCCCTGGCTGTGGTCCGGGCTGGCCGGCCTGCTCGCCTGCGCGATGGCTGCGACCCTGCGGCCCGGCCGGGCGCAGGGCGCGTTGCTGTTCGCCGGTGGCGCGGGCGGTGCGCTGGCCTTGCTCGCCGGCGGCTTCCTGGTCGGCGCCAAGGGCTGGAATTTCGCGCCCCTCAACGCCGCCTTCGGCGAGCTCGCCGTGCAGCAGTTCGGCATGGGCTGGGGGGCCGCCGTCGCATTGGTGGCGCTGGTCATGCTGGCCGCGTTCGGGCTGGCGCGGCGCGGCGCCTTCGGGGGCGACCTGTTCGTGTCGGCGTCGGTGCTGGGGTCCGCCAGCCTGCTGGCGTTGTTCATCGTGTACCCGGTGCTGAAGTCGCTGGGCGGCGCCTTCTTCGGCGAGGACGGCCTGTTCGCGCTGCCCGTGTTCGTGGCCCGCGTCGTCAACGAGCGCAACTTCGGCCTGGGCTGCCTGGCCGGTGGCGTGCGCTGCGGCGTCGCCTGGAACACGCTGATCCTGGGCGTGGCGGTGGCCGCCGGCACCACGCTGCTCGGGACCCTGATGGCGCTGATGGCCGAGCGCGGACCGCGCCGTTATGCCAAGCCGCTGAACGTGGTGGCGATGCTGCCGATCATCACGCCGCCGTTCGTGGTGGGGCTGGGCCTGATCCTGCTGTTCGGCCGCGCCGGCATCGCCAACCAGCTGCTGGAATGGGCCTTCGGCATCCAGCCCTCGCGCTGGTTCTACGGCGCCTTCGGCGTCTGGCTGGCCCAGACCTTCGCCTTCACGCCGATCGCCTTCATGATCATGCGCGGCGTGGTGCAAGGCATCGCGCCCAGCCTGGAGGAGGCGGCGCAGACGCTGCGCGCCGACGCCGACCGCACCTTTGCCACCATCACCCTGCCGCTGCTGCGGCCCGGGCTGGCGAACGCCTTCCTGGTCGGCTTCATCGAGAGCATGGCCGACTTCGGCAATCCCATCGTGGTCGGCGGCCAGTTCTCGGTGCTGTCCACCGAGATCTTCTTCGCCATCGTCGGCGCCCAGTACGACCAGGGCCGGGCCGCCTCCCTGGCCTGGCTGCTAACGCTGTTCGCTCTCGCGGTCTTCGCGCTGCAGCGCTGGGTGGTCGGGCGGCGCAACTACACCACCGTCACCGGCAAGGGCGACGCCGGCGTGCCGATGGCGCTGCCGCGCCGCGTGCAGCGGCTGGTGCAGGGGATCGCGCTGCCATGGATAGCCTTCACGCTGGTGGTCTACCTGTTCGCCTTCATCGGCGGCTTCGTCCAGACCTGGGGCCGCGACTACACGCTGACGCTGGCGCACTTCCGCACCGCCTTCGCCTTCGAGTGGGGTCCCTTCGGCGCGGTCTGGGCCGGCACCGCGTGGAACTCCTTCTTCACGACCATCAAGCTGGCCGCGATCTCGGCGCCGCTGACGGCCACGCTCGGCCTGCTGATCGCCTGGCTGCTGGCCCGCACGCAGTTCCGCGGCCAGGGCTTCTTCGAGTTCGCGGCGCTGCTGGCCTTCGCCATTCCCGGCACGGTGCTGGGCGTGAGCTACATCCTGGCCTTCAACGTGCCGCCGTTCGAGCTGACCGGCACCGGCCTGATCATCGTGCTGTGCTTCCTGTTCCGTAACCTGCCGGTGGGCGTGCGCGCCGGCACTGCCGCCTTCCAGCAACTGGACAAGTCGCTCGACGAGGCCTCGCTGATGCTGCGCGCCTCCACCGCCCGCACGCTGTGGCACGTGGTGCTGCCGCTGCTGAAGCCGGCATTGGTCGCGGCGCTGGTCTACAGCTTCGTGCGCGCCATCACCACGGTGTCGGCGGTGATCTTCCTGGTGACGGCGGAAAACGAACTGGCCACCACCTACATCATCGGCCGCGTCGGCAACGGCGACTACGGCGTGGCACTGGCCTACTGCACCGTGCTGATCCTGATGATGAGCGTGGCCACCGCCGCCATCCAGTGGCTGGTGGGCGAGCGTCGACTGGGACGGCGCGCCGCCGCTGCCACCACCATCGCCAACCCGGGGACTTGAAGTGAGCGTCACGCCTGGCATCCAATTCCGCAACGTCACCAAGCGCTACGGCGCCGATTCGGACGCCCCGCTGGCCGTCAAGGGCATCAGCTTCGAAGTGGCACGCGGCAGCCTGACCACCATCCTCGGCCCGTCCGGCTGCGGCAAGACCACCACGCTGCGCATGATCGCGGGGCTGGAGGCGCCCACCAGCGGCCAGATCTTCGTCGAGGGCCTCGACGTCACCTCGCTCGGGCCGGCCCAGCGCAACGTCAGCATGATGTTCCAGAGCTACGCACTGTTCCCGCACATGGACGTGCTGGAAAACGTGAGCTACGGCCTGCGCATGTCCGGCCTGCCGCGGGCGGTGGCGCGCGAAAAGGCCGGCGACGCACTGCGCAACGTCGGCTTGGTCGGCTTCGACAAGCGCCTGCCGAGCGAGTTGTCCGGCGGCCAGCAGCAGCGGGTGGCGCTGGCCCGCGCGCTGGTGCTGGAGCCGGCGGTGCTGCTGTTCGACGAGCCCCTGTCGAACCTGGACGCCCGCCTGCGGCGCGAGATGCGCGACGAGATCCGCTCGCTGCAGCAAAGGCTGCAGCTCACCGTGGCCTACGTCACGCACGACCAGAGCGAGGCGCTGGCCGTCAGCGACCAGATCATCGTGATGGACCATGGCGTCATCGCCCAGGGCGGCACGCCGCAGGAGCTGTACGAGACGCCGGCCAGCGAGTTCGTGGCCGGCTTCATGGGCGAGGCGATGCTGTTTCCGGCCCGGGCCGACGCCGCCGGCACGGTGGCGCTGGGGCCGCTGCGCATCACGCCGCGGCAACCGGTGGCGCCCGGCGCGGTGAAGGTGGCGGTGCGGCCGGAGGCCTGGCATGTCGGGCCGCCCGGCCACGGCCTGAACGGCAGGCTGGCCAAGCTGGCCTACCTGGGCAGCAACTACGAATACACCTTCGAGACCGAGCTCGGCGCCATCTTCGTGGTCTCGGCCGACCTGGGCCGCGTCCTCAGCCTTGGCAGCGACGTCGGCCTGGAGCTGGCCGACCATGGCGTGTCGGTGGTGCAGGTTTCGTAACCCGCTCGTATCCCCGGCCGCGCGCAGCGCACCATAATTGCCGCATGAACCAACTGGATGCATTGAAGCAGCACACCTTGGTGGTCGCCGACAGCGGCGACTTCCGCCAGCTCGCGCAGTACCGCCCGCAGGACGCCACCACCAACCCCTCGCTGATCCTGAAGGCGGTGCAGAAGGCCGAGTACGCACCGCTGATGAAAGAAGTGCTGCAGCGCCACCGCAACGAACCGCTGGCCGCGCAGATGGACCGGCTGGTGGTGCGCTTCGGCTGCGAGATCCTGCAGATCATCCCGGGCCGCGTGTCGACCGAGATCGATGCCCGGCTCAGCTTCGACACCGCCGCCACCGTCGCCCGCGGCGAGCGGCTGGTGGCGCTGTACCGGGCCGAGGGCGTGACGGTCGATCGCCTGCTGATCAAGGTGGCCTCCACCTGGGAAGGCATCCAGGCGGCGGCGCAACTGCAGCAGCGCGGCATCAGGACCAACCTCACGCTGCTCTTCTCTTTCTGCCAGGCCGTGGCCTGCGGCCAGGCCAGGGTGCAGCTCATCTCGCCCTTCGTCGGCCGCATCTACGACTGGTACAAGAAGAGCGCGGGTGCCAAGTGGGACGAGGCGGCGAGTTCGGGCGCGAACGACCCCGGCGTCGCGTCGGTGCGGGAGATCTACCAGTACTACAAGCACTTCGGCATCGCCACCGAGGTGATGGGCGCCAGCTTCCGCAACACCGGGCAGATCCTGGCGCTGGCCGGCTGCGACCTGCTGACCATCAGCCCGGAGCTGCTGGCGCAACTGGCCGAAAGCGTCGGGCCGGTGCCGCGGGCGCTGGACCCGGCGCAGGCCAGGGCCGTGGCCATGGAGGAAGTGAAGTACAACGAGGCGCAGTTCCGCTACGCGCTGAACGAGGATGCGATGGCGACCGAGAAGCTGGCCGAGGGCATACGCGCCTTTGCCGCCGACGCCATCAAGCTCGAACAGTTGATGAAGGCGGCCTGAGGCCATGGCGGCGCAACGGCTTCGCTGCGACCAGGCGCCCGCCTGGGGCCGGCTGCAGCAACACTTCGACCGGCAAGGCCGGGCGTTCGACCTGCGCCAGGCCTTCGCGCAGGACGCCGGCCGCTTCCGCGCCTTCAGCCAGGAGGCTCCGGAGGTCTTCGCGGACCTGTCGAAGAACCTGCTCGATGCCGAGGCCCAGGCGCTGCTGTTCCAGCTGGCGCGCGAATGCGGCATGGAAGCGCATCGCGACGCCATGTTCTCCGGCGAACGCATCAACACCACCGAAAACCGCGCGGTCAAGCACTGGCTGCTGCGCGCGCCGCGCATCGGCGGCGATGCCGATTCCGCGCTGGTCCACGAAACGCTGGACGCGATGCTCGCCTTCGCCGAGAAGGTGCGCTCGGACCCGGCCATCACCGACGTGGTGAACATCGGCATCGGCGGCTCCGACCTCGGCCCGCAGATGGCGGTGGCGGCGCTGGACTCCTTCCTGCTGCCGGGAAAACGCTTCCACTTCGTCTCCAACGTCGACGGCCACGAGTTGGCCGCGGTGCTGCAGAAGGTCGAGGCGAACAGCACGCTGTTCCTGGTTGCCTCCAAGACCTTCACCACGCAGGAGACGATGACCAACGCGCGCTCGGCCAGGCGCTGGTTCGGGGAGCAGGGTGGCACGGACACGGCGCGCCACTTCGCCGCGCTGACCACGAACGTCGAGGCGGCGCGCGAGTTCGGCATCGCCACCACCTTCGGCTTCTGGGACTGGGTGGGCGGCCGCTACTCGTTGTGGTCGGCCATCGGCCTGCCGATCGCCATCGCCGTCGGCGCTCCGGGCTTTCGCGAGCTGCTGGCGGGAGCCCATGCGATGGACCAGCACTTCCGCACCGCGCCGCTGGAACAGAACATGCCTGCCATCCTTGCGCTCGTTGGCATCTGGTATCGTAATTTTTTCAGCAGCACCTCGATTTCAATTGCGCCGTATCACCAGGACCTGGCCCACTTCCCCGGAT